>JBAVJG010000351.1:0-12485 GCA_049687655.1 Anaerolineales bacterium
GCGAGTAACTTTTGTTCACCAAGCAGCGATTGCAAAAAGGGCATCTCCACACGCGCCAGGGGATTGGTCTCGGGGTCGTCCGCTCCCAGGCCGATGCCGTCCATAAAAATAAAGAGTATTTTGGTCATGTTTTTATTATAAGACCCTAAAGCTCTTCAGGACCTTTAGGGTCTATGACTTTTGATACAAAAACCACGCTGACGTTCTCTCCATTTTATCGAACCCATCCTGCCGCCAGACCTGGGTCAGCGAGGCATGGATTAAGTCCAGGTCGGCCTCAACAAGCCCGGGCCCGGATTGATCCGGCGAGGTGTCGAAGAAACCGTACATCAGCCAGTGTCCGCCAGGGGCCAGGATGCGCTCCAGTTCGGAGAGATAGTCCGCTTTTGCTTCCCCAATACTGTGGAAGCAGCCGATGTCCAGAGCCAGGTCGAAGGGGCCGTTTATCTCTTCGAGATTGGTCGCATTGCGAACGAACAGTTCGGCTTCTACCCCTGCTTTTTTAATCTTGCGTTTCGCGGTTTTGATGGCAGTTGGGGCGAAGTCCACACCCGTAACCTGCCAGCCGGCCTGTGCCAGCGTGATGACGTTGGTGCCCGTGCCGCAGCCGATATCGATGGCATTTCCAGACGGATGTTTGTCGATGAAATCCAGCAGTTCCGGCGGGCTGATGCCGCTGTCCCAGGGCGGGTCGAAGAAATACCACAGGCTGAAAGTAAGTCGGCGCAGGAAGTTTTTCATATCATTTACCACGAGGCACAAAGTCACGAAGACACAGATTTAAAAAATTGGTGTCTTTGAGACTTGGTGGTACCTCACTCCACGCTTTGCCTCACCCGCTGTGTATCCAGCCCCCCCACCTCACGCCAGAGTTCCTCTCCACTTTCATCGAAGTATATGAAGGTTGGAGTGAACTCAAATCCGTAGACCGGGGCCAGCTCGCGCCCGACCTCTTCCTGAATATTGAGGCGGATGAACAGGATCTCATTTCCAAGTTCGTTTTCGAGCTCGTCCACGACGGGCTTCATCTGGGTGCAGACAATTCAATAGGGGGACTGGAATTCCAGCAATACCGGCACCCCCTGCCCGATCATGGACTTCACCGATTTGGCATCCTCCATCAGGGGAGTCTGGGTGGGATGCAGCAGAGTCCATGCCAGCAGCAGCCCGATGATCACTACCCCCAGCGCGATGAAATCACGGACTTTTGGTGTTTGCCTGAACAGGATCAATGTCACGAATAAAAGAAATGCTCCGGCAATCCACAAGGCGGAATATTGGTTGATAAGTTGGTTCATTGTTCCTGCTTTGAATGTGACGGTTCACACTTTGACAATTCGAGGCACTTCACTTAGAATCAGTCGGCTGGTATTATCCAATTGCTACTACTCAGGTTAAAGTCTTCATTATAAGAAATTCCGAAAAATGGGGACAGCCCACATTTTTCGGGCATCTCTGATTAGCGGCTCCTACATTCCATTTCACAGGAAAGGTTATCGATGAAAGAGTATACCACTGAGCTTTTACGCAATCTTGCGCTGGTTTCGCATGGCGGTGCGGGCAAAACCATGTTGGCAGAAGCCTTTCTGCATTTTACGGGGGTTACCACGCGTCTCGGCAGTGTGGAAGACGGGACGACCGCGTCGGATCATGATGAAGAAGAAATTCGTCGCAAGATTTCCATTTATACGAGCGTTATCCCCATAGAGCATCGTGACCATAAGGTCAATGTGTTGGACGCACCCGGTTATACGGACTTCGTTGGAGAGGTCATTTCGACGCTTTCGGTGGCCGACGGTGCGATCGTATTGGTCGACTCGGTTGCCGGTCTGGAAGTGGGTACCGAGATTGCCTGGCGCTATGCCGACGATTTCAACCTGCCGCGCTTTGTGGTCATCAACCGGCTCGACCGCGACAATGCCAATTTTGCCAGAGCGTTGGCGACAGTGGAAGAATACTCTGAACCACGCTTGATCAAGGTGCAGTTGCCTGTTGGTGAAAAGCAGGATTTCAAAGGCGTGATAGACCTGATCAGCATGAAAGCCTACCTGGGCGATGGAAAGAAGGCTTCAGACATCCCTGCGGAAATGAAGGATGCTGCCGATGCAGCCCACATTGAACTGGTCGAAGCGGCTGCTGAAGGGGAAGATACGCTGCTCGAGAAGTATCTCGAAAGCGGTTCCCTGACTCACGAAGAACTGCTGCGTGGACTTAAAAAGGTGATTCTCTCAGGCGACTTTGTGCCTGTCTTTTGTGCAGCGGGTGGTCGTGAAATTGGGATTGCCCCCTTGCTCACTGCCATGGTTGACCTGATGCCATCGCCCGCGGATGTTCCCGCCCGTAAAGCCGAGGGCAAAGACGGAGAAGAAGAACTGACCGCTTCGAACGCCGGCCCGCTGGCTGCTTACGTTTGGAAGACGACTGCCGACCCCTTTGTCGGAAAAATGACTTATTTCCGCATTTTCTCTGGCTCCATTCAGGCGGACGAACGCGTCTGGAACCAGAATAAAGGCGAAGAAGAGCGCATGTCTGGTCTGCATATCCAGCGTGGCAAAGATCAGATCGCAGTCAAGGTTGTGCATTCTGGCGATATCGCCTCCGTGGCGAAACTTTCCGTTACTGCAACTGGCGACACTTTTTGTGACAGGGGTCATCCGCTGACCATCCCCTCCCCAGAATATCCCTCCGCACTGTATCGTGTTGCCATTGGCCCAAAAACTCAAGCAGATGCTGCCAAGATCAGCCCTTCGCTCACGCGTTTGTGTGAAGAGGACATGACTCTTTCCTGGTATAACGAACAGGCTACAAGACAGACAATCCTTCAGGGTATGGGTGACCAGCACATCGACGTAGCTATCCGCCGCGCCGAAACCAAGTTCCAGGTTGGTCTGGAAACCTTCGAGCCGAAGGTTCCCTATCGCGAGGGCATCACCAGGAATGCCTCCGCACAATACCGCCACAAGAAGCAATCTGGCGGTTCCGGTCAATTTGGCGAAGTGCATCTGCGCATTGAGCCTTATCCGGATGACGATTTTGAATTCACCGATGAACTGGTCGGTATGAACCTGTCTAAATCATATTTGCCTGCAATTGAAAAGGGTATCTCCGCGGCCATGAAGCAGGGTGTTATTGCCGGCTATCCGATGAGCAATGTGAAAGTTATCGTATATGATGGTAAGGAACATCCGGTCGACTCCAAACCGGTGGCCTTCGAAATTGCCGGGCGTGGGGCTTTTAAAGAGGCCGTGCAGGATGCCGGCCCTGTGCTGTTTGAGCCCATCATGAACGTACGCGTTGTCGTACCGGAATCAAACATGGGCGACGTGATGAGCGATCTCAATACGCGTCGCGGGCGCGTCCAGGGCACTGAGTCTGAACGGGGCAATACTGTGGTGATGGCGCATGTCCCGCTGGCAGAAATGCTGCGTTACACGACCAACATCCGCTCGATTACGGGTGGACGCGGCTACTTCACCATGGAGTTCGACCATTATGAAATCATCCCGCAGCACCTGGCAGCGGACATCATCGAAGCCCACAAGCAGGAAATGGCCGAGAAGGAAGAGTAGTTCGGAAAATGAACAGGACGGAACCCACCGTCCTGTTTTTGGGCCGAGGGTACGTGACTAACCAAAAAGTCCCTTGTAAGTTTTAGCTTGACAATCTCGACTAAGTTAGTAGAATAGGTCTTACGCACGTTGCGAACAGATACCGAAAATAAGGGGGGGCGTGTAGCGCACGCCCCCCTTATATTCGGGCTTCCTCCGTATTTTTGCGTGAGTCCTGTAGAATATTGATAAAGGGATAACGATTTGATTGTTAGAGAACAAATGACTTCTTATTGCTCGTGTCTGGGGCGGGATTTGTAACTGCCGCCTCTTCAGACCAAAAACACGCTTATCTGACTGAAGGACGGTGTTCAAATCCCGCATGCGAACCTTTTGCATGGCGCGTGGTCGCCGTCCTTTTTGTTTACCAGTTAAGCGTGGATAATTTAATGACTCAATATTTCCTCGCTGAGCGGAGGATCGAACCAAGTGAGACCCATAGTCGAAGCGCAAATTCGTAGCTGACACCCTTCGACTCAGAGAGATGAATAAGGATGAAAATGAAAATTGCATCAGACGTAACTGAATTGATTGGCAACACCCCCCTCGTCCGCTTGAACCGGACTGCGGAAGGCGCAAAAGCTGAGATCGTCCTGAAACTTGAATATTTCAACCCGGCCCATTCGGTCAAGGACCGCATCGGCTTTTCCATGATCGATGCGGCGGAGAAATCCGGCGCGCTCAAACCGGGACAGACCATCGTAGAGCCGACCAGCGGCAACACCGGCATCGCGCTGGCGATGGTCGCAGCGGCCAGGGGCTACAAATGTGTCCTGACCATGCCTGATAGCATGTCCAAGGAGCGCCGAATGTTGTTGCGCGCGTTTGGTGCGGAATTGATCCTCACCCCCGGCTCAGAAGGCATGAATGGCGCCATCGGCAAAGCGGAGGAGATGGTCACTTCGGACCCGGCCAAATATTTTATGCCGCAGCAGTTCAAGAACCCGGCCAATCCGGAAATCCATCGCAAAACAACCGCCGAGGAAATCTGGCGCGATACCGATGGCAAGGTGGACATCCTGGTTGCGGGCATCGGCACCGGCGGGACTATCACCGGCGTGGGCGAAGTCATCAAGGCGCGCAAACCTACCTTCCAGGTTGTCGCCGTCGAGCCGGATGCTTCCCCCGTCCTTTCGGGCGGCGAAAATGGTCCGCACAAGATCCAGGGCATTGGCGCGGGTTTTGTGCCGGATGTGTTGAATACAAAAGTATATGACGAAGTCATCCGGGTGAAAGATGAGGATGCCATGGATACTGCGCGACAGATGGCCACACAGGAAGGTCTGCTGGTGGGTATCTCTTCGGGCGCGGCGGTTTGGGCGGCGAAGCAGGTGGCGGGTCGGGAAGAGAACGCCGGGAAGTTGATCGTCGTCATCATCGCTTCCTTTGGTGAACGCTATCTCTCATCTCCGCTCTACCAACATCTGGCGGATTGAAACAAGTAAGTTAGTGTTGGGATGACAGTACAATTGCCATCCTAACGTCAGGAATTTATATGACTACAGATACCTTTTCATCTCACCCGCTCATGCGACCGTTCAAAAGCGTGGCGAATTATTTTTCCAGGATCAAGCGCGATGTTGATTCGGTTATCGAACGTGACCCGGCGGCGCGTTCCCGGCTCGAAGTGATGCTGGTCTACTCCGGCCTGCACGCCATCTGGATTCACCGGATCACGCACTGGTTGTGGGGACGAGACATCCGTTTCCTGGCACGCTGGCTCTCACAAGGCGCGCGCTGGCTGACCGGCATCGAAATCCACCCCGGCGCGACCCTCGGCCCCGGCTTTTTCATCGACCATGGCATGGGTGTTGTGATTGGTGAGACCGCAGAGATCGGCGCGGATGTGACCCTCTATCACGGCGTGACGCTGGGTGGCACCAACCTGGACAAAGGCAAGCGCCATCCCACCATCGGGGATCGGGTGGTGATTGGTGCGGGCGCCAAGGTGCTGGGTGCGATTGAGATTGGCGCGGATAGCCGTGTAGGCGCGAATGCAGTCGTAGTAAAGTCCGTGCCGCCCGACTCGGTGGTGGTTGGCGTACCCGGACAGGTCATCCACCGCAGCCAGCCCACGCATGCGCCCGACCTGAACCATACGTCCCTGCCGGATATCCTAGGTGTGACCCTCAAAGAGTTACTGCAGCGCGTGGATGAACTGGAAGAACGGGTGGAGGGGCACTCCGACGATCACGGTCATATCCACGCTCCGCAGGATGAAGCCTGGGAAGGAGTGGACTTTTCAATATAGTTAGGGGTTACGCAGTTGAATGTGAGCACCCCTTATTTTCGGTATCTTTTCACGAACTGCGTAAGTTCTAATAGTTTAGGGCTGACGCAGTTCGTAAAAGGTTAGAGGTTAGGTAAGAATTGCTTTATCTGAACGCTCTAATACAGTGAACGCTTCTTGACAAATAGGATAAGCATAGTAGAATATTCAAGAATAAATTCTAGTTTATTAGGTGATAAAAATGTGCAATTGCTCCTGTCTGGGGCGGGGTTCGTAACCACCGCTCCTTCTCGCACCGCGAAATAGAATTCTGAACAGATGCGGTGCATAAATTTACGGCCAACAACTGAAGGACGGTAGGCGACCCCGCATGCGAAAACTTATCCGCATGACGTTCGCGCGCTGTCCTTTTTGTTTGTATGTTGGCCGTTTTTGTTTTGGAGATTGAATGACCTTAGTACAACATCGACTGATACAGACCGCTATCTCAGAATCGGATGGGCTGGAGGCTCACGTTGGGAATACTCCCCTTTTGCCCCTGCGCCGCATCAGACTCGGCTTCAACCTGTCTCCGTCTGTGGACATATTCGCCAAGGCTGAGTGGTTTAACCCCGGCGGCTCGGTCAAGGACCGGCCTGCGCTTAATATCATTCGTACTGCCCTTGCCAATGGTGATCTGCATCCCGGGCTACGCCTGCTCGATTCGACTTCTGGCAACATGGGCATCTCTTACGCCACCTTTGGGGCTGCCTTGGGAATCCCAGTTACGTTGACCATGCCAGAGAATGCCAGCTCTGAACGGGTCAGCATCCTGCGCGCGCTGGGAGCCGAACTGATCCCGACCGATCCGCTCGAGGGCTCGGATGGAGCGATCCTGATGGCGCGTAAACTGGCCGCAGAAAAACCGGACCAGTATTGGTATGCCAACCAGTATGACAATCCTGCCAACTGGCTGGCGCACTACAATTCAACAGGTTCCGAGATCTGGGCGCAGACAAATGGACAGGTCACACACTTCTTGGCTGGCCTGGGTACCTCCGGCACAATGACTGGCGCAGGCAAATACCTGCGCGAAATGAACCCCGATGTCCAGATTGTTGCCCTCCAACCGGATGACGCCTTTCACGGACTGGAAGGGCTGAAACATATGGGTACCGCCATCAAGCCTGGCATCTATGATGACCATTTCGCCGATCGTACAATAAAAGTCTTGACCGAAGATGCGCACGCGATGGTCCTGCGATTGGCGCGGGAGGAAGGCTTGTTTGTGGGCATTTCTTCTGGGGCTGCGGCGGTGGCCGCTTTACAGGTCGCATCCGAATTGAAAGAAGGCCAGGTTGTGACCGTTTTCCCGGATGCGGGATATAAGTACCTGAGCGATAAAACTCTTTGGGAGCAGACGTAACGCGACATACTATCCCCGTAGGGATTTATGTCGCAATTTTGGCGAGCGACATGAATCCCTTACAGGACGATGTGTCGCACCACAACAGTAAACATATTATGACACTGACACTTTCAAAAGATATCCTGATGCAAATCTACTCGCACGGTGAGGAGGCCTATCCCGAAGAGGGAGCAGGTTTTCTGCTCGGCAGCGATGACGGGCAACAGCGCCTCGTTACGCAGCTTTTCACCATAGAGAACGCCCGCGAGGACGCAGCCCGTCACAACCGTTACCTGGTCGCGCCCGATGACTATCTCCAGGCTGAGATAACGGCGGACAGGCTTGGGCTGAGTCTGATCGGAGTCTTCCATTCGCACCCGGACCATCCAAATCGCCCCTCCGAATTCGACCGCGAGTGGGCGCAGCCGTTCTTCTCGTATATCATCACCAGTGTCAATGAAGGGAAGGCCGTTGAGTCGCGATCCTGGCGGCTGGCCGAAGATCGTTCTAAGTTTGAAGAAGAAGAAATCACTTTAGGAGTTTAAAATGTCTCTCTATTTCGTACGTCACCAACATTCTGCTGAAACCTGCCCGGCGAAGAACCCGGATATGGGCCCGACGTTGGTCCAGCATGTCACCAAATCGACCGCGCGCAAATTTGGCGTGGACCTGATCGGTGATGCCGTCCTGGACGGCCAGCATACCTTCGTGCTGATCCTGGAAGCCGAAGATAAGCAATATATCGAACAGTTCATGCAGCCGTTCGCGATGGCCGGCTCGGTCGAGATTACCCCAGCCTCCACCTGCGAGATGGTGGTCGAACGCCAGGATTGTGAACCTGTCGCAGCTGCTGATTGAATTTGTACATTTTGAAGGTTAGAATAGATTAGGTTTGTCATTGCGGGCGAGCGTAAGCGAACGTGGCAATCCCCGGTTTATATGGAGATTGCTTCGTTGGTCTTCGTCCTCCCCGTCTCGGGCCGACGCCCGCGCGGGGCGGACGGCCTCGCAATGACAAAAAACCATTTGATTTTGAGGAAGAGAATGACAATATTAAAAATCCCCACTCCCCTGCGATACTACACAGACGGACAGGCCGAAGTGGATGTAAATGGTTCGGATGTGGCTACGGCCATGCGGGACCTGGTGGAGCAATATCCCACGCTCGAACAGCATCTATACAACGGCAATGGCGAAATGCGCGCCTTTGTCAACCTGTTCCTGGGCCAGGATAACATCAAGGACTTGCAGGGGCTTGAAACGCCGCTGAACGAGGGCGATACGCTGCGGCTGATCCCCTCCATCGCAGGTGGTAGTAGCGACTTAAGTCGTTTTGAACGGAGGGACTGATGCTCCCCGGACTCACTCGCGATGAAATCCTGCGTTACTCCCGCCACCTGCTGATCCCCGAAGTGGGGCTAGAGGGGCAGCGCAAGCTCAAAGGCTCTTCTGCGCTGGTGATCGGCACAGGCGGCTTGGGATCGCCGGTGGCACTGTACCTGGCCGCGGCCGGGATAGGCCGCATCGGGTTGATCGACTATGACGTAGTCGACTCGACCAATTTGCAGCGCCAGATCATCCACGGCACGGACCGGGTCGGAGAGCTGAAAGTCGAATCAGCACGCGATCGCATGCTGGATCTGAATCCTGACATCGAGGTCGAAGTCTACAACGAGCCCTTCACGTCCGAGAATGCCATGCGCATCGCAGCGGACTACGACATCCTGATCGACGGCACCGACAATTTCCCCACCCGCTACCTGACCAACGATGTATCGGTCTTTTTAGGCAAACCGAACATCTACGGTTCGATCTTCCGTTTTGACGGGCAGGCCAGCGTGTTCTACGCCGAAGAGGGACCCTGCTATCGCTGTCTCTTCCCTGAACCGCCGCCGCCGGGACTTGTCCCCTCGTGCGCGGAAGGTGGCGTGCTGGGCGTGCTGCCCGGCACGATTGGGACGATCCAGGCTACAGAGGCCATCAAGGTTTTGCTCGGAATCGGTTCACCCCTGATCGGGAAACTGCTTCTGTACAACGCGCTGGACATGACCTTCGACTTTGTCAAGCTGAAGAAAAACCCCAACTGCCGCGTGTGCGGACCGAACCCGGACATCACAGAACCGATCGATTACGAAGAGTTCTGCGGTGTTCCCGGTTTTGACCATGACGAAGGCTCTGCCGGCGAAAAATGGGATATCACCGCCCCGGAACTATCGGAGCGCATGCAGCACAATCATCTGAAACTGCTGGATGTGCGCGAACCGCACGAGTTGGAGATTTCCGCCTTACCGGATGCAGTCAACATCCCGCTGGGAACGCTGGCAGCCCGCATGTCGGAATTGGACTCGGCCGATGAGATGGTCATCTTCTGCAAATCCGGGACACGCTCGGCGCGTGCGTTGGAGTTGCTGGCCACCGCCGGATTTAAAAAGGTAAAGAACCTGAAAGGCGGCATCAACGCCTGGGCCCAGGAAGTGGATAAGAGTTTGCCGATTTACTAAATTTGTCACCCTGAACGTAGTGAAGGGTCTCCCGTGCAGCGCGCGGGGAGATTCTTCGCCCTTTCAGGGCTCAGAATGACATGTGCCTGCTCTGCGGAGGGCCAAGCCCTCCGCAGAGCTTTTAAGTTATCGCCTTACCGGATGCCGTATAACCGTCTTCAACTTCTCCGGGGCCGCCCTGCGCGGATCACCCAGGTAAATTTCGTGATGTTTACCTCCCTTGCCAACTAGGTCTTGATAGCCATTCTCAGCCATGAAGGCCTGCATCTTTTCGAGCGTTTCCAACTCGGTAACATAGGGACCGATATGCATGGTCTGCACACAGAACCCTTCCTCGAATGAGTCCAGGCGCAGGCGGGAATATCCCGGCAGGTCACCTTTCTTCTTCCGCATCTGCGCCAGGGCTTCTTCGAAAACTGCGGGTGTGATGATTTCGGGAACCAGGATCATCAGCGTGTAATCCCAGTTGTCCTTGATGTTGATGTCGAACTTGCCATCGCGCGCATCCCATAATCCCTCCAGTGCCATGACCGGGTAATCGACCGGATTCACTTCGCGTTTCTTGAAGGTGAACTTGAGCGTGTAAGCCATGCCGTACATGGCCTGCATGTTCTCCTCGAACATGGGGGAATTGCCAGGTTCCTTGCCGGGTTCGATGGCGCCGTCCACCATCAGGAATTGGAAGAGCGGCACCTGGATGAATTCCACTTTCTTGGCCGAAGGTTTGTAGAAGGCTTTCAGGTCTTTTTTCAGGTCGAGGATTTTCATAGTTATCTCCTTGGCAGACCCTAAAGGTCTTTGTATAGCACCCCGAAACGAAGTGAGGGGCTAGACCTTTAGGGTCTATATTTCACGAATACAACCCCACCACCCCCCTCGCCCACTCCCTCACCATCTCGCGCAACTCGGGCGGCTCCAGCACAGTGACAAAGGTTCCAAAGCTAATCGTCATAGAAGCCAGCCAGGGGGTGTCCGGCGCGGACAGGATCACGTCTACGCTGCCGTCGGGGTTTTCTTCCAGCGAGTCCCAGATCGAACGGTTGCTGGTGGCGATGTGGGCGCCTTCGGAATTAAAACGCAGCTTCGCACGCACAACCGGTTGGTCCGCAAATTCGCTTTCCAGATAAGCATGGATGTCGAACTCGTCCGGCATCTGGAAAGTCTGGCTAAGGAGTTCCAGATTCTGGATGCGGTCCACGCGGAAAGTGCGCGGCGCATCCCGCAGATGACAGTAGCCGACCAGATACCACCAGCCTGTGCGGTGGACGAGCGCGTAGGGGTCAACTTGACGCTGTGTCGCCTCGGCCTTGCTTGTGCTCTGGTAGAGCATATCCGCCTGACGTTTCTCTCTCGCGGCGCGGCGCAATTTCTCCAAAAACGGAGCCAGCGCGGACGGGTCGGCGCGGTGCATCCCGGTGGCGATCAATGTGCGTCGAGCCCAACGGATTTCATTCAGCTGTTCGTCCGGCAGCACGTTTTCCAGCTTGGCCAATGCGCCCTGCGCGGACTCCTGATATAGCCGCCCCCACATCTCGCTCACCAGCCCCGTCCCCAGGTAGATGGCGACCGCTTCTTCGGGGGTGAAGACCAGCGGCGGGAGCTTGTAGCCGCGGGCAAGCGAAAAGCCGCCATACGGGCCGCGCTCGGCGTAAATGGGGATGCCCATCTCGTCCAGCATGCCGAAGTAACGGTGCAGCGTGCGGACGGAGATACCCAACTTGGCAGCCAGGTCAGCGGCTTTCTGGACCGGCTGACGTTGCAAGGTCATGATCAGCGTGATCAGGCGGGTGGCAGATGTGCTGGTTGTGGTCATGGATAGCTCTCTTTGTCTGTAGTATAAATTATATATATGTCAAATTATGACATATATATGTCGGGATTTACAAATTCCTTTGCGCGAATTCTCAACGTATAATCAATGCAATGACCCCCAATCACCCGTCTTCGAAAACCGTAGCAATTATTGGCGCAGGCCCGGCAGGGCTGATGGCTGCCGAAGTTTTGAGCGAATCCGGTCTCACTGTGGACATTTACGATGCCAAACCATCTGCGGGACGCAAGTTCCTGGTGGCGGGGGTGGGCGGATTGAACCTGACCCATTCGGAGCCGTTTGAAGGATTTCTTTCCCGCTACGGTTCGCGACGTGTGAACCTGCTCCCGATGCTGAAGGCTTTCGGCGCGGACGAGTTGCGTCAGTGGGCGCATGATCTGGGTTTCGATACATTTGTCGGGACTTCGGGGCGGGTTTTCCCGGAAGGGATGAAATCCACCCTGCTGTTGCGTGCCTGGCTGGAGCGTTTGCGCAAAGCAGGAGTCCGTTTCAATTTTCGTCACGAATGGCAAGGCTGGGGAAACGATCATGCTTTGCGTTTTTCAACGTTGGATGGCGAAATCGCTCTCAAACCGGACGCAACCGTGCTGGCGTTGGGCGGCGGCAGTTGGCCGAAAACAGGTTCAACTGGCGCATGGGTGGAAATTCTGCGCCAGTACGACGTCGAGATCGCTCCGCTCAAGCCTGCCAATTGCGGATTTGACGTGAAGTGGAGCGAACATTTTCGCGCACGTTTTGCCGGGCAGCCGCTTAAGACGGTGGTTGTGTCCTTCACAGATTTGCAGGGAGAAGCCTTCAGCCAGCAGGGTGAGTTTGTGATCACAGAGACAGGCCTGGAAGGCAGCCTGATCTATGCCTGTTCGTCCCGCCTGCGGGATATGATCGAGGCTCAGGGAAATGCCACCATCCACCTCGACCTTGCGCCAGA
>JBAVJG010000352.1:0-3666 GCA_049687655.1 Anaerolineales bacterium
ATTGGCAAGCCTTGTCTCCCTTTGGGCGCTTGTCACATTTAAAGAAAGCAGCGGCTGGTATGCTCTCATCAACGCACTGCTATATTGCATTGAAATGTTCTCTCGCCGCGCCGGTCTGGCGGAATCAGGTTTGCAGTTGTTCTTTGCAGGCGGCATTGTCATGCTCCTGGGAGAAGCAGACCTGGAACGTGGCTATCTATGGCTGGGGGTCGCGCTGGCTTTGCTGGGAACAGACTTGACTCTGGCACTCACCTATTCAGACGAACGCCTGACCGCCTGGATTTCACGTGGATTTGGGGGGCTTGTCGTTGCGCTAAACACACTTGATTTGTTATTCACCGATTCGGATCCGCAAATCGCCGCTGTCTGTTTTTCCATTTATATGCTTTTCTTTCTGGTCCAAACTTTGCTCTATCGCCAGTCCATCCTGGGCTACAGCTTCAGCCTGTACTCCGTACTGGCAACGATATTCCTGCTACAAACTTTCGACCAGTCAAACTGGATGCTGCCCGTCTCTTTGCTGGCAATTGTTTACTACGCTGTCGGGTATCTCCTGCGAAAAAGAATGACTTCAAACGTTGAAGTATCGACAATAAAAAACTTCACATTTTCGTGGCCTTTTGTTCTTTGGACAAGTGGATTGGGAGCAGGTCTGTTGGCAAGCATAGCTGCTCCAGTGCAAGGCGGGCTCCCTGCTGCCATTCCTCCCGCAGTTTTGGCGACCATGCTCACTGTAGAAGCCTTCGACCGGCGCAATGTCTGGCTGGGATTCCCAGCTAATGCGCTCTATTTGATGGCCTACTTCATCCTGCTGGTTGAGTTGAACGTAGACGAACCGCAATTCTTCTCTATAGCAACCGCTGCGTTAGGTCTGCTAATGCACTACCTGTTGACACACACAGGCAGCCGCATTGGCGCTTTCATCACCGGTATGGTTTCACAACTGGTACTCCTGAGCACCACGTACATTCAATTCCTTTCGACAGAGAGACTGGTCTTTTTCGCTGTCCTTTTCTTCCAGGCGTTGATCGTGTTGGCGTACGGCGTCGTTATCCGCTCGCGCAGTTTAGTGATCACCCCTCTCGTCTTTCTGGTGTTATCCGTGCTGACCGTGCTTTATGGTTTGATGCAGGGCATCATGGCGGTGGTGTTGATCGGCTGTACTGGTCTTTTGTTGCTTATGCTAGGCATCCTTGCGGTCGTCATGCGCGACAGGCTCAAACAGATCAGCGAGCGTTTCAGCGACTGGAGCTCATAAGATGCTAGCCCCAGACTGCCTGCACCAGGGCAGGTAAAATCTCCCCTGATTTCCCATGTAGGGCAAAGTCTACTTTTTCGGTCAATGGTGTTGGATCGGTGTTGACTTCGACCACTACCGCACCCCGGTTGCGCGCCGCATAGGCCAGCGAGGCAGCTGGTTGTACCAGGCCAGACGTACCGATCGAAAAGAATACGTGACAAGAGCGCGCCGCTTCCACAGCAGACTCCAACGCAGCACGCGGCAGTGATTCACCGAACCAGACCACATCCGGGCGTAACAATCCGCCACAAGATTCGCAGCGGGGGACATCTTCACTCGCTTCATCCCAGGCCTCGGCTTGCTGGCCGCACGAGGAACATTTCACGCGCTGAATGTTGCCATGCAACTCGATGAGCTGCAAGCTGCCAGCCATCCGATGCAGGTTATCCACATTTTGCGTGATCAGGCTGAAGTCTGGGACATGCTGCGCCATGTCCACCAGCGCGAAATGCCCGGGGTTAGGACGTACACCCTTAATCGCTTCGCGTCGCCAGGCATACCAATCCCAGACCAATTTAGGGTTACGCTCGTAAGCTTCGGGGGAAGCCAGGTCGGTAGGTTTATAATGTGACCACAATCCGGTCTGGGCATCGCGAAAGGTCCGTAGACCCGATTCCTGCGAAACGCCCGCACCCGTCAATACAGCGACGCGTTCCGCCTTACGAAGGAAGCGGATCAAATCTTCGGAAAACTCCAGTGCCACAATTTATTCGTCTTCTTCGATCGGAGCGCAGTATTTCAATGTTAAGTCTCGCCTGTACACCGGCGACCTGCCTAAGTCCTTCAAACCACCCGTCGTCGCCACAACCTGATACTCGATCCAGGCATCTTTGAACTCGTTGTAATGCGCAAGTTTATTCGGTGGGATGCGATAAGTGTAGAGACTCCCGTTGACATCTTCCATGATCGCACCGGCGCCCCAGGGCGTGGACTGGTTACCTCCTTTATCCACCAGACGCAGGAAAAGCAACACGTAAGTCACACGGATGTTGTTTGCCAACCGGACGTCGAAATCAACATATTCAGGCGCATCGCAGTAGCCCCAGTACAGGATGTCGCTGCTGACCGAGATCGAAAGGATCAGGGAGCCAGGCTCGCTGAACAGTGAGATCTGGGGACCGGGCGTGGCTGTTGGGATCAAAATAAGGGTTGGGAGGGGTTCAACACTTCCCGTGGGAACATCGACAGAACTCCCGAGACCCGCCTTCGTTGGCGTGGAAGTGAAACTGGGCACGGGCGAGATGGTCGGTGTTTGACTGGGAGTGGTCACCACAGTAGGCGTCGAGGTTTCGACGGGCGGCGGGACTGTTGGCGTGACCAGCAAAGCAACCACATCATTGAGGGAACAGGCCGTCAGGATAAACATTAGGGCCAGGCTATAGATTATTTTTTTCATCACAGCATATTCCTTGATCCAACTCTTTTCGAATCATCCGGTTGGTGCACAACTTGACAAATTATACACGGATAGAAATCTATAACCATAAATTCAAAACTTTTGTACCATTAGCGCGTATATAGAATAGTGGTTCTCTAGGATTTGCCGCCGTTCGCCCCGCCGAACTGTGGCGGGGTCGCTGCCCAAATCCGGGTATCTACCATGGAAATTCCCAAAGAATCAAATTTGTAATCTTACAAAGGAAAGGAGTATTCATATGTCTGCACAACGCAATATCGGATCCCTGGTAGGAGGTGCATTGCTCATCATCTTTGGAGCACTGGCCTTGTTTGGGCAACTCTTTCGAAATCTCAATTTCTGGGAAACGTTCTGGCCATTCTTCGTTATAGGAGTTGGCCTTTTGTTTTTCGTCGGTATGCTCGCTGGTGGAAGGTCCGTTTCCGGGTTGGCCATCCCGGGCAGCATCGTTACAACCATCGGTCTGATGCTTTTCTACCAGAACCTCAGCGGCCATTGGGAAAGCTGGTCCTACGGCTGGACGGTCATCCTGATGTCCGTCGGCCTGGGTATTTTCATCATGGGTTTATGGGGCCAGAACGTGACCCAGCGTGCTGCTGGCCTGCGCTTACTGCGCCTCGGCCTGATCATGTTCGTTATCTTTGGCGCTTTCTTCGAACTGATCTTTACAGCCGGAAGACCCTTCGGTTTGCGCTCGGTCATCTTCCCGGTCGCGCTGATTTTGCTTGGCTTGTATCTCATCCTGGCTCGCTCTGGCCTGCTGCCAGGACGCTCAGAAGATGCTGGCCCTGAATCTATCGAAAGTTCTCCGGAGGAATAACATAATGAAAGACCGTTCTATTTTCTGGCCGCTTGCAATGATCGCCGCAGGCGTGCTGTGGTTATTAATTGGCCTAGACATCATCCCACGCACAAACCTGTGGGCCTTGACGCACACTTTACCGTATCT
>JBAVJG010000353.1:0-4377 GCA_049687655.1 Anaerolineales bacterium
GTCCTATATATTGAGTTATCCCCGCAAATCCTGTTCAAAAAAACGTTTTCCTGTATGCTATCCTTCATAGAATAATGGAATAAACCGGGAGGGGAGCTCTGTGTCATCGATCAACAACCACATGTACGACGAACTGGCCGATTCCTGGTGGGACGAGAATGGGCGGCTGCACCTGCTCAAGGCCATGGTCAATCCCTGGCGCGTACCCTATTTTGCAGATGCGCTGAGAGAAGGCTTCGGCCCGGATCTGAGCCACGTGCGCCTGCTGGATATCGGCTGCGGCGGCGGTGTGCTGACGGAAGAATTTGCCCGCCTGGGATGCCAGGTGACCGGCATCGACATTTCAACTGAATCTCTCGCCGTTGCGCGCGCTCACGCCCGGACCCAGGGCCTGCTGATCGATTATCAGGCCGGATCGGCGGCCCAACTTCCTTATAACGGGAGCAGTTTCGAGGTCGTCAGTTGCTGCGATGTGCTCGAACACGTCCCGGAGTGGGAACAGGTCATCGTTGAAGTTGGGCGCGTCCTCACACCAAACGGCCTGTTCCTGTTCGACACCATCAACCGCACCCCGCAAAGCAAAGTCAACTTCATCTTTGGTTTGCAGGATTTCCCCTTCACCAGACTCTTCCCCAAGGATACGCACGTGTGGGATATGTTCATCACGCCGGATGAACTATCCAAAACGCTGGAAAAGCATGGCATGCAAGTGCAGGGACTGAGCGGCGGCGCTATCGCCAGAAATCCATTGTCTACGCTGCGGGAAGTGCGCCGCCACAAGCGCGGAGAGATCAACGTGGCCGAACTGGGCCGCAGGCTGGAGCTCAAACTCGACCCGGACTTATCGCTTAATTATTTGGGGTATGCACAGAACCTTGCAGAGGTTGGGTAAGCGTTGCAAACTGCGTACATCTTAACTATCAGGGCTTATTTTCGGGCTTCTCTCATTCAACTGTGTAACATCTGCTATATTAATAAGGTGACAATCCCCAGGAAAAACAGAAAGCCGAAGGTGTCTGTAAAAGCTGTGACGAAAGCAGCGGCAGCCAGGGCGGGATCGACTTTCATTTTTTGGAGGCCCAACGGGATCAGAACTCCGGTAGCAGCCGCCATCAGGAAATTAAGGATCATCGCCAGGCAAATCGCAATCGTGATTCGCCAATCTCCCTTCCAGATATGAGCCACGACCGCAGTCCCCAGGCCGATCACGGCCCCATTGACCAGCGCTACGCGGAGCTCTTTGTTCAAAGCATGTAATCCATCGCGAGGGGTAATTTCACCCAGTGCGATCCCGCGAACGACGACCGTCGCGGTCTGGCTGCCGGCATTGCCGCCTTCCCCGGATACCAGCGGCAAAAAGACGGCCAGCGCTACAATGCCCGCAATGACCGACTCGAAGGCATTTACAACTGTGATGGCGACAAAGAGGGTCAACACATTTATGGCCAGCCAGGGCAGTCGTTTGCGTATTGACACCCAGGCCGAGCCAAAGACGCGTTCCTCGTTGCCCGTGATACCCACCATGCGATACATATCCTCGGTGGCTTCATCTTCAGCCACTTCGATCAGGTCATCTGCGGTGATAACTCCCAGCAAACGCCCAATCTCATCCACAACGGGCAAAGCCATGTAGCCATGGCGTGAGAGCGTGCGCGCGCACTCCTCCTGGTCGGTGGAAACCAGGACGGAAACAACGTCTGTCTTCATCCGCTCGGCGATGGGCGTATCAATAGAAGAAGTGACCAGATCCCGCAATCCGATCACGCCCAACAGGCGGTCCGATTCGTCCACTACAAAAAGATAATAAGTGCTCTCAGACTGTGGCCCGAGTCGACGTAATTCGGCCAATGCCTGTTCAGCGGTCAAATCCTGGCGCAGGCTGATAACTGCCGGGGTCATAAGGCCGCCAGCCGTGTCATCAGGATAGCGGAGCAGGGGAATCACGTCATCTGCTTCTTCCATCTCGTGCAAGATTTCGGAAACCCTATCCTTCGACAGATCGCCCAAAACGTCAGCAGCTTCGTCGAATTCCATCTCGTCCAAGATGTCGGCTAACTGGCCGGGAGGCAATAGTTCAGCCAGCATGGCGGCTTCTTCGTCTTCCATCTCCTCGAGCACATCCGCAGATTTCATGGGGTGCAGGCGGGAAAGCAAAGCAACCTGATCTGACGTTTCCAACTCCTCCATCAGGTCCGCCTGATCAGCGGGGCGCAGGGATTCGAAAATCGTTGTGGCGCCGGCCAAATCATCATTTTCCAATAACTCACGCAGGTCGGTCAGCACCTCGTTCAGCGTTATCTCATTCATGATGGCTTCTCCTGAAGTACTCTCTGTGACTCTACGGCCCCGCAATGCAATAAATCAAGCGCTCAGTTTCCAATGGATCGGAAGCACGTACTAAATAGCGCGCCTTGAACATCGGCAGCCAGAACGGGATCCGGAACACATCGGCCAGACGGTCGCGCGGATCATAGGCGATGCCCAGGGAATTGCCCTGTTCGCGCAGGTCAAATCGCAGCGAATCCCAGAGATAACGTGCGGCCTCCAATTCCCCCTCCCTGAACCAGACCCGCCGAACCGTTAACGCATCTAACACGCCTGAAGCTGGCAGCAGACCCAACCAGCCCCCCAATGCCCGGACGTACCAGGGCGCGCGCATAAGACGCATGCGGACCAGTTCCGTTCGATCTGACAGGCTCAATCCGGCTACCACCTCGCCGTCTCGCACTGCGACGTATAGCTGGTTCGGTTTGACCTCGTCCACTTTTTGCTTCAAGAAATCTTCCAGCGTATCGATGCTGACCGGAATCCATAAATTATGTTCGCGATAAAAAGCGTTCATGCCCTCGACGATGGCAGGCAGTTCATTTCTCTCTGCAACGCGCACTTCCAGGTCCGGGACAGCGGTAGGCGGGCTTTTCCGCATTGGCACAATCCCACCCTGAACTAGCTTTGTAGCTTTAAATCCATACCGGTTCCCCAGCTTAAAGCTGACGTTTCTTGCCATGATCGCACCGTACAGCACAGCATCCGAACGCAGCAGGTCAGTAATATACTCCAGCGCCCAATCCGAGAGTTCGCGTGCAACACCCTGTTGTCGATAATCCGGATGGACACGCAAATGGGAAATGTATACGCCGGGCACCTCCTGACCGGCATACTGCACCCAGCGCACCTCGCCGAAGACCATCCCGATCACTTCTCCATCTATTTCAGCAACGGCAGCGTGAAACTCCTCTGCCAACCCACGATGGATGGCGAGCAGGTCGGCCTGGTACTCATCCGTAAAACCAATGTCCCCGCTATCGGCGGTTGCTGTGATAAGAGTTTCCAGTGCTTCTTTATCTTTTGGTGTGACGAGACGGTATGTGGTGGGTTCTGGCATCTTAGTATCCCTTCATTTATAGAATAATTCTACCAGACACCTTTCCACCCGCTTTTTCTTAGCCCCCAAATCTGGGTATCTACCACTGCGTCTTCGCGCAGCGAACGGCGGAAATTCTCAAAGAACCAAAGAACATATAGACAGGGCTTACGCAAAAATACGGAGGAAGCCCGAAAATCAGGGGGCGTGCGGCGCACGCCCCCTTATTTTCGGTATCTTTTCGCAATGTGCGTAAGCCCTATAGATTAATTTGTTACTCTGCTCTCGGTGGCTCGAGCAAATCAAACTGATTCACTTCAAATATTGATCGAAGAAGGCAATGGTACGATCCATGGCGGTAGTGAAGTATTGGGAAATATTGTGGTTATCGCCCTCGTAGGTATACAAATCGGCGATGCCGCCTACCGAACGGACTTCCTCCGCCAGACGGATGGAAAAAGCCAGAGGCACGTCTTCATCTGCGGTTCCGTGGTGCAGTTGCAGGGGTCCGGAAAGATCTGCGACGTAGGTGTTGGATGAGACTGCAGCCCAGAACTCCGGATTCTCTTCGGGCGTCCCGTAGTTCTCGATCCAGCGAGTCCGCCAGCCCCTGCCGCGCGAACTGGGGGAGGGCGTGAAGTTCCCAGTCCGCCGCCAGTTATAGATCAGATCGGGGTAAGAGGCGACCACCCCGGCCCAGATGACTCCCACTTTGACATCGTCGGTGATGACCATACTGCGCAAGGTCAGATAACCGCCCATGGAATGACCCCACATGCCAATCTTGTCAGGATTGACTTGCGGGTGTTTCTTGACGGAAGCAACGGCGTTGAGCACGTCGATGGTGTAATCCGGGCTACCATAAGCGCCGTTGGCTTCCCCCTCCGAACGGTCGTGACCGCGGTAATCGATACGATAGACAATGTATCCGGAGCGTGCGATGCGGTCCACATAGGCGATATAGCGCTCGGTGGTGCGATACACATCTGGAGGGATATAACCGTGATTGAAAA
>JBAVJG010000354.1:0-8345 GCA_049687655.1 Anaerolineales bacterium
ACTTTTCAGCCTTTTACCCTAAAGAGGTCACAGTTGAGAAATGGTATACCCTGCTTGTTTATACTTATGTGCCCTCCCTGCTGGACTCTGTCAGAGAGGACGCCCGCAAATTCAAGGAAGAAATCGGCGAAATCCGTGAGAGCAAACCGGCTTCAACCACCCAACTGACGCGCGGCACGGAAGTTACCATCGTGCTGACCTGCGAGGGAGTCAGGTTCAATCCTGAACGCGTCACTTTCCAGTGGCTCGAAGATCAGCATCGCGCTCAATTCCGGTTGCGCGCCAATGCAACCCTGGCGGATATGGCCGGGAACGTTCTGGTCACGATTTACGTTGGTCCGTTGATCGTCGGGACATTGAAGATGGGGGTGCTCTTCAGCGAAACGGAAGCAAGTCCGGGGTCCGTTCGAAGCGAGGAAGTCAACGGTCAACTATATCACCAGGACGACATTTTCATCTCCTATAGTCATCGGGATACTGAGATCGTCCGCAGTTGTAAAAAAGCATATGAGGCCCTGGGGCACAATGTCTTGATCGATTTCGAGAGTTTGCGTTCCGGCCAGAAGTGGAACGCGGAATTGATGCGCATGATCGAGCGGGCAAATATTTTCCAGTTGTTCTGGTCCGAAAACTCCAGCAAATCGGATTATTGCCGCCAGGAGTGGGAATACGCCCTGAAGTTGAACCGGGGTGAAGGTTTTATTCGTCCGGTGTTCTGGAACGAACCCATCCCAGATCCGCCTACGGAATTGAGCGACATCCATTTCGATTTCGCCCCTTTCGCCATTCAGGATTAAGGATGCTGGAACCCATTTTTTTTGATCAGAGTTACGCAGTTGTACAGGAGTAGCCCGCAGCCTTTATTTTCGGTATCTTTTCACGATCTGCGTAAGGTCTATTTGACAAGGAGGACACTATGAAAAAATCCGGATTGATCGCTGGAGGTGCAGCATTCCTGTTTTCGTTTGGCGCGGCAATCACTATCAGTCCACTCTGCGTGCCCTGCCTGGCACTTGTATTCGGTCTGTTGGGAGGTTATCTGGCGGGTGTATTCGATAAACCCGCTGAGCAAAACCCTTCCATCAAGGCAGGCGCGCTGGCAGGCTTATTGGGGGGCGCCGGTATGCTGTTGGGCCAGATTCTTGGCGCCGTGATCAACGGCTTATCGGTCGGACCTGAGGGCACCGCGAGGATACTCGCACAAATGGGGTTCCCTGCCGGCGGCCCGGCACAGATCGCTGAATATTATTGGATTGTCCTGGCTCTCAGTACCGCCTGCCTGGGTATATTCGACCTGGCGCTTACCTCCGGTTTTGGCGCTCTGGGAGGACTGCTATGGTGGAAGACCAGTGGCAGCAGGCAAGGCGTTTCAAATGGGACAATTGAAAATTTATAGAAAAATGAACGAGTGCGCTTGCGAGCTTAAATGAACCTCAGCCGGGCGCTTCGTCTTCTCCCCCTAACCCCCACCCAACCCCTCCCCAAATCCAAAGTATTTGAGGGAGGGCCGGGGGTCGCTTTTGTCGGCGCGGGTGGTAAGAGCACTGCCATGTTCCAGCTTGCGAGGGAACTACCCCCTCCCGTTATTGTCACCGCTACTACACACCTTGGAGTATGGCAAACTCCCCTGGCTGACAGACATATCATTGCTACGAGGCCTGCGCCATTGGAAGAGATGGAACACAACCTGAGTGGCGTTATGCTAGTCACAGGTGAAATTGAGGCAGAAAGAACCAAACCCCTTGATAACGATGTGATTAAGTGGTTACACGAATTTTGCGGTTATTTCTCCATGCCCTTATTGATAGAAGCAGATGGATCGCGCCAGAAACCATTAAAAGCCCCAGGTGAGCACGAGCCGCCCATCCCTGATTTTGTAAAGACCGTCGTGGTGGTGGCCGGACTCAGCGGCTTGGGAAAGCCGCTCGATGAAGAAACCGCCCACCGGCCTGAAATCTTTGGGCGTTTGATTGGGCTGAAACCCGGCGAAACGATAACAGCAGCAGCGCTTATGCGTGTTCTGACCCATCCTGAAGGTGGCTTGAAAAATATTCCGGAAAGTGCACGTCGTATTGCGCTGCTCAATCAAGCAGACACATCCGCATTGCAATCACAGGCAGAATCTATCGCAAAGGACCTGCTGTCAAATTATCACTCTGCCATCATCGCCAGTTTGAAGGGTAAACAAATTTATGCGGTTCACGAACCCATCGCGGGAATCGTCCTGGCAGCGGGCGAGGCGCAGCGCTATGGGCAGCCCAAACAGCTGCTCGACTGGCGCGGAGAACCCTTTGTCCGCGCAGTGGCGAAGACGGCATTGGAAAGCGGCTTATCACCCGTCATTGTGGTGACCGGGGCCTACGCGGATCAAGTGGAAACAGCTGTAGTGGATTTACCCGTCCAAGTTGCACACAACCCGGAATGGCAAAGTGGACAGGCTTCTTCGATACGGGCGGGGCTTATCCCCCTCCCCCAAAATCTTCGATTTTGGGGGAGGGCTGGAGAGGGGGCCGGCGGAGCAATCTTCCTGTTAGCTGACCAGCCGCAGGTAACACCCGCTATCCTGCATGCGCTCGTGGAAGAACATGCTTCTACACTCGCGCCAATTATTGCGCCGATGGTGCTCGACCAACGCGCTAATCCGGTACTGTTCGACCGGGTCGCGTTTCCAGATTTGATGAAATTGGAAGGGGATGTGGGTGGGCGCGGGATATTTTCCAAACACAGGCTCAGCTACCTTACCTGGCACGATGATGCTATGCTGCTGGACGTCGACACTCCCGAACACTACCAGCGCCTGAAGGACCTGCTGGAATGATCACCGCCCTGATCCTGGCCGCGGGCCAGTCGAAGCGCATGGGAGAACCAAAGATGCTGCTTCCCTGGGGCAAGATGACTGTGCTCGAAAAAGTCATCACCACCATCAAGGCGGCGGAAGTCGAGGATATCCTTGTTGTCACAGGCGGAGCCAGAGAGAAAGTTGAGGCACTGGTTGGCGATACAGCGCGGACGGTTTTCAATCCGGATTATGCCGGGGGTGAGATGTTGAGCTCTGTCCAGGTAGGATTGTCGAGATTAAACTCCGGGGTCGAGGCTGTGCTGATCGGGCTCGGCGACCAGCCACAGGTCCAGGAAGGAAGCGTGCGACTCGTCCTGGAAGAACATCGCGAAAGCAGGGCGCCCATCGTAGTCCCCAGCTTCCAGATGCGGCGAGGGCATCCCTGGTTGGCGGCGCGCTCACACTGGGACGAGATCCTGCGTATGCGGTCTCCTGCATCCCTGCGCGACTTCCTGAGCGACCACGCTGATGAAATTCGCTATGTAGAGTTGAACAATGACAGCGTTTTGCAGGACCTGGATACGCCTGAGGACTACTTGAAATCCAGGCCTCATTAAGACTAATTCTATAAAATCAATACTCGCCCGTTTTTCGATCTCCGAATTCATGATAAACTCATGCCACTTTGAACTTGGGAGCGGAATGCATGAAGGTTCTGGTCATCGTCAATCCGATTTCCGGGCGCGGATACGCACAAAAGGTCATTCCCGTTATCGAAGCCGGGATGCAGGAACGCGGGTTGGAGTTCGACCTGGTGCGCACCGAACGCCCCTGGCATGCAGCCGAAATTGCCGAGCAAGCCATCAAGGATGGATACGATGTGATCGTCACTGCCAGCGGCGACGGTACCGCCAACGAAGCCATCAACGGCATAATGCGCGCTCGCGCTAAGGGATTCAACAATACGGCCTTCTCGATCCTGCCGGTTGGCACAGGCAACGACATGGCCTATGGGCTGGGAATGCGCGGCACGCTCGAAGAAAGTATCGCGGCGCTCGCCACAAACTTTCGCAAGAGGATCGACATTGGCTTTGTAAAAGGCGGCGATTATCCCGAAGGCCGCTACTTCGCCAACGGGGTGGGCATCGGTTTCGACGCAGCCGTCGGTTTTGTCGCCATAAAAATACGCTGGGCACGCGGCTTATTGGCTTACCTGATCGCAGTCATTCAAACCGTATTCATCTATTACAAATCCCCCACTGTCGAGATCACCTATAATGATGTGGCCTACACCCAGTCTTCCCTGATGGTATCCATCATGAACGGGCAGCGCATGGGCGGCGGCTTTTACATGGCGCCCCAGGGGAATCCGGGCGACGGCCACTTCGACCTGTGCATCGCTTCCGAAGCCAGCCGCAGCCGCATATTCGGATTGATCCCCTATTTTCTCAAAGGTACGCAGGCCAGCCAGCCCGAGATCACCAATGGACGAACGGACAAGATTAGCATCAGGGCGGTCAAAGGCGCGCTCCCGGCTCATTGCGATGGGGAGACCCTGTGTGAAAGCGGACAGGAACTGAACGTTGTAATCATACCGGCTGCCATCGAGATCATAACAACCAAAACCCCCGCGTGAAGACGATCGTCATCGTAAACCCGGCTTCCGGACGTGGGCGCGCCAGAAAGCAGATCCCCACTATCGAGCGGATCCTGCACGCCTCCGGCCTGGACTTCGACCTGCTCCTGTCCGAACGGCCCTGGCACACTGCCGAGTTGGCGGAAGCAGCTGCACGTCAGGGCCTGGAGGCGGTTATCGCTGCCGGGGGGGATGGCACTGTCAACGAAGCCATCAACGGTCTGATGCGCGCCCGACTGGATGGTTTTGCCAAATCCGCTTTGGGCGTGCTCAGCATCGGCACCGGCAATGACTTTGCCGCCAGCCTGCACCTACCGGTCAAGTTGGAAGAAGCCGTTCAGGCCATCGCCAGAGACACCCGACGATCCGTCGATATCGGTCTGCTCAAGGGATGCACCTTCCCGGATGGTCGCTATTTTGGCAACTGTGTTGGTATCGGCTTCGATGCTGCCGGGGGAGTACTGGCAGAAAAAATCACCTGGCCGACCGGATTATTAGCCTATTTGATTGCCGCATTGCAAAATATTTTCCTCTATTACAAAGCCCCCACCCTGAAAATCCAACTGGACACGGAAACCATTGAAATGCCATCTTTGCTGGTTTCCGTCATGAATGGCAATCGAATCGGCGGCGGCTTCTGGACCGCGCCGGATGCCAGCCCGGATGATGGACTGTTCGATCTATGCATTGCTGAAGAAGTCAGTCGCCCGCGCATGTTGACCCTCCTGCCCCATTTTCTAAAAGGGACACAATCCACACAACCTGAAATCCGGATGAAGCAAGCGCGCCGGGTAAAAATATCTGCCACCAAAGGCCTGATGCCTATTCAGGCAGATGGTGAAATCCTGGACGACGCCTGCCGCGAAGTAATGATCGAAATTCTACCGAGACAATTGGAAATCATCGGAGCCTGAGAAGTATGCGACCTGTTTTTTGGTTTGTAAATACAATGGTCAAGGTAGGCACCAGCCTGATGTGCCGGATCGATGCGCCAGACCTGGATAAAGTCCCCGAGCGTGGCCCGTTGATCGCCTACTCAAACCACACCGGGCAAATAGAGGTGCCGATATTCTACTCACACCTGCAGCCACGGCCTGTAACGGGTATCGCTAAAGTCGAAACCTGGAATAGCTGGTTCCTGCGCTGGGTGTTCAACTTGTGGAACGCCATTCCCATCCGGCGCGGCGAAGCGGATATTGAGGCTATGCGCAAATCGCTGGATAGTTTGAGAAAAGGATACATTTTGGCCATTGCCCCGGAGGGTACGCGCAACAAAACGGGTGTCCTGATCAAGGCTCAGCCTGGCATGGTCACCCTGGCCTTACGCAGTGGAGCGCCTCTACTACCAGTCGCTCACTGGGGTGGAGAAACCTTCAGTAAGAATATCAAACGTTTGAAACGCACCGATTTCCACATCCGCGTGGGCGAGCCATTCAAACTTGACACCAGCAGGGAACGCGTCACGCGCGAAGTACGCCAGCAGATGGTAGACGAGATGATGTACCGTCTAGCAGCCTTGCTGCCGGAAAATTACAGGGGGGCTTATGCCGATCTTGAAAACGCAACCGGCGACTATCTCTCTGCCCTGGATGGATGACTATTCTCCTAACCAATCTTTGCATATTTGCAAACCTATATCTTTCAATTGCGACTCTTATTCCGTATAATAACGTCATGGTAAAACGAAAGGAGCAGAAAATGACGCGTACAAAAATCGTGTTCAGTATTTTGCTGGCAACTATCTTCCTGGCCACCCAATTCATTGCAGTTGGAGCCGCGCCGGCAACGCAAGAAACGACCCCCATTACAGGCACCATCGAAAGCGTCGTACTCGAAACAGACACGGCGACAGATACAACGACCGTGGTTGTGACCCTAACCGATGAGTTTGGTGAAACCCAAACGATCAGACTCAGTCTCGAAGATGCGACTGCATTGGGTCTGGTTACAGATGACAGCAGCGGCCCGGTTGTAGATGACAGCCAAATCGGTACCACTGTTGAGATCGATCCAACCTTAGTCATTCCAGATGAAACAACGGATGAAGAACAACATCCTGTCGGGTCAGCATTATCCGACTTCTTCACCGATCTC
Source organism: Anaerolineales bacterium (assembly GCA_049687655.1). GTDB lineage: Bacteria > Chloroflexota > Anaerolineae > Anaerolineales > Villigracilaceae > JAABUE01. The sequence continues at coordinate 6,510 of JBAVJG010000354.1, forward strand.
CTGGGGGTGGACTATGAAATGATCATGGATTACCACGAGGATGGCATGGGCTTCGGTGTTATCGCTCAGGCTCTTTGGATGACGAACTCCCTGGTATCAGAAGGCGATACAGAGATGGAAATGACCCCAGAAGAGTTATTCTCAGCTATCCTGGACGCCAAGAAGAACAAGGATTTTGGAGCCATTACCTTACCGGACGGAAGCGAACCGACAAATTGGGGACAATTCCGCAAAGCGATCATGAGCGACCGCGATAAGTCCAAAGAAAATCTGGGCGCTATCATGTCAGGGCGCGCAGAAAATGGCCAGGCCGATGAAGGGCAAACCGAACTCAAGAACAACGGTAAGGGACCCGACAAAAGCAACAATGCTGAGAAAAGCAATAACGGAAAGAGCGAAGGCAAGGGCAACGGCAAGGATAAAAACAAAGATAAAGATAAAGGCAAGAACAAGTAACTCGAAAAAAGAACCGGCGGCCCTGGCCGCCGGTTCTTTTTTCGGGCATCTCAGCCTCAAGCGGGTGGTGCGTTCAGAATTTATAGAAGTAAAGATTCGTCTGCCAGGGCTTGAAGCCCAGTTTCTGATACAAACGATTTGCAGCCTCCCGTTTTGGGTTTGATGTCAACGCGACGCCATCTGCGCCTGCTTCACGCGCCAGGTCCATAGCGTAGCGGACGAGCGCCTGCCCTACACCCTTCCCACGCATGGCTTCGTCCACAACCAGGTCCTCAACCCTTGCGCGGATGCCCGTCGGCACACGGTAAATGATCAGGGTTAGAATGCCTGCAATCGCGGCCTGACCATCAGGATAACGGGCATAAAGCAATATCGAAGAATCCGAAGCGATCAATGCTTCCATATCCGCCCGCGAGGCTGCTGGGAATGAAAATTTCAACTGGGGGAACAAATGTTCAAAAGCAGCCACCAATTCATCTGTAACCGTATTCGCTCTGCCAATAAACATCTACATCCCCGATTTGAAACGCGCTTTGGTACGACGTAAGCAGTCTGCAAAAAGGTACCGGAAACAGGGGCTGCCAGCGACGTTGGCAGCCCCTGTTTCCGGTCTTCTCACATTCAACTGCGTAACTCCTGTTTGATCTTTAAGAGCTTTTCGACATCTCTGCCTGGAATGCGGTCCACCTTTCCCAACAGCCTGGCGCGCCAATAAACTTCCGCAACGTGCTCGATGCGTTCCAGGAATGTCAGGGCAGTTTCCAGATCTTTCCCAACCGTCAAACTGCCATGCTGGCGTAACAGCAAGGCATCATGCGTTTTGATCAACTCACGAATGGCTTCTGCGTCATCGTGCGAAGAGGGAGTCGCGTAGCGGGTGGTTGGGACCTCGCCCAGGGTCAGCAGCACTTCCGGGAGCACGTCCGCAGGAAAAGGGGAGTCCGCAACGGTCAGCGTGGTAGCGAAAACCGGATGGGCGTGTAAGACAGCTCGCACATCAGCGCGCTGTTTGTACACTTCCAAATGCATGGGAGTTTCAGAGGATGTTTTTCGCCCCTCGCTCGCAGAATGGACTTTTCCATCCAAACCCACGAGCAGCAGATCGTCCGTTCCCATGCGGCCCTTGCACAGGCCGGAGGGCGTGATCAAAACCAGGCCGGTGCCCAGGCGAACGGAAATATTGCCATCATTGGCGGTCAATAATCGGCGCTCGTAACAAATACGACCACATTCAAGGATGGCCTGACGTAAATCAGCTTCTGAAATTGATTCAGAAAATCGCAACATACACCAATTATATAATACCCGCGGCTACAAATAAGGTTGTTTTTTTTCAGGCACTGTGAAGAGGTCCGGATTTGGGTGTGAGCGTGCGTACGC
>JBAVJG010000355.1:0-17857 GCA_049687655.1 Anaerolineales bacterium
TCTTTCCAAGAAGAAATCATGATCATGGATCGCCTTAATCTACGTCCAAGAAAATGCCTTGCTTTCAGAACTCCTTTTGAGGTATTCTTTGATCATCATCCTGTTGCACTTGCTACTTGAATCCAAGTTCATATAAATTACACCTCCCAGAAAATATGGGAGGTGTAATTGTGTATTTTGAATAGCTTATATTATGTGATGCTTTATGGATATATGAACTGGCCGGCATATATCCGGTTGGCATAGGGGATACCGTTGCGCCATTGCAGGTAAGATGTACTTACCCCGTAATAGCTCGCAATCCCGCTCAGGGTATCGCCGCGGCAGACAACATAATAATTGCCATAGTATGCGCTGTATGCAGGGCCGCAGTAATAGTACCCATGATCGTATCCGTGATCATAGCCACCAGGGATATTCACTACTTGCCCGGGATAGATATAGGAACTGACTCCCGGATTTGCGGCATACATTTGGGATAAGGTGACGCCGCAACGCCTGGCGATCTTGGCCAGCCAGTCTCCCGGCTGGACAACATACCTGCTGGCACAGTACCCACTGGCAGAGGCACTCTGGGTGAAAGCTAAAGAACCCAATACCAGCACAACGATCAGGGTCAATTGAATTAATCGTTTTGTAGACATTACTTCTCCTCCTTGCACTAAAAGTTGATGAATTCAATATATATTGTACAACTTTGTTCGACGAATTTCTAGCACCAATTTTCAATCGTTTGGAGTGCGTTGGGTAACTCATATTCACCGAAGATAAACAAGGATAAACAACAATTTCTTTAGAACGGTTCAAAAAATAGCAAATAATGTCAAGAAAATTTGTTCAGAATCACGTACAATAACTCCAATGAGGTGCCATGCAGTTCACAGCCAATCCTAAATATGAACAAGCGTTGATATCTACCCTGGTCTATATATCCAGGCGCATTTGCAGGAGGAACTCCCCCTAGAGGAATTGGCGGGCCGGGTTGGTTTTTCCCCGTTCCATTTTCATCGTGTGTTCACTGAATATGTTGGTGAACCTGTCAAAGAATATGTGCGCCGTTTGCGCCTGGCGCATAGCGCCTATCGTTTAAAGATCAGCGGCGGTCTGATCGTCCAGATCGTACTGGATGCAGGCTTCAGGACACACGAGTCCTTCACACGTGCATTCAAGAAACAATTTGGAGTCAGCCCCAAAGTCTTTCGTAAGAATTTTGTCCGCAAGGTGGAAGTCTGCTGGCGATGCAAAGGGAAGACGGATAGTTAGTTCAGCCACATATCTATTTCCATTGGCAATTTTCGAGAAGGAGTTTTGTTGCATCTTCTACGTTCAACGGGCGGGCATAATAAAATCCCTGTACATATTCACATTCTATGGATTGCAGGAAAGGAATTTGATCGATTTTCTCAACGCCTTCTGCGATCAATACTAATCCCAACTGGCTTGCGAGTGCCTTCAAAATCTTAATGATTTTCAAATTTTCGTTATTGATCCCAATCATTTTAATAAATGATCGATCGATCTTCAGTGCATCAATCGGGAAGCGAGCTAAATAATTTAACGCTGAATAACCTGTTCCAAAGTCATCAAGACTGATGCGAACACCCAGCGAGTGTAGATCTTTTAAGATCGAGATGACGGATTCATCATTTGTCGCGCTGACTTGTTCGGTGATTTCCAACCACAATCTTTCTGGTTTTAGTTTTGTTTTATTAAGTAAGTTTTCGATACTATCTACAAGGTTGGGGTGTCTGATATTTCTGGCGGAAAGATTTACAGAAACAAATGGATAAGATTTATTCGGATACTGGTTTTGCCACTCCACTGCCTGGCGGCAAGCGTTTTCAAGAACCCATTGATCGGTCGTATAGACTAGACCCGCTGTATCTATCGCAGACATGAAATCGCCCGGTATTAGAATGCCTCCATCTGGTGTGTACCAACGTAAAAGTGCTTCAAACCCTACGAGACAACCGGTTTGCAACGAAATAATGGGCTGGTAGTGCAAACGGAATTCTTTATGAATCGCTCCGCCTCTAAGAGCAGTTCCCATTTGCATGCGTTGTAAAACGCGGTCATGCATGGCCTTATCGTAAATTTCAACCTGGTCTTTTCCCGCCTCTTTGGCCTGATACATAGCCATATCGGCGTCCCGGAGAATATCTTCGGGTTGTTCATAATCGTCTGAACTCATTGCAACACCGATGCTTACCGTGGTAAATATCTCTTTCCCATTAATGTTGAATGGTCTGGAAAGCAGGTCTTTGAGACGGTTTGCAACAGCAATTGCGAATTGAACTTCGTTCAGATTATCAAGGAGGATGGCAAATTCATCACCACCGAAGCGCGCAATCACAGTGTTCTGATTCGCTAGATCGATCGTTCGGACGTTATGTTTGAGTCTCTCAGCGATTGCAATCAGAAGCTTGTCACCGGTTGTATGACCGAGACTATCGTTGACAATTTTAAAATCGTCAATATCGAAAAACAATACGGCAAAGTTTCTTTCCGGTTTATCATTTTCTGCTGCAAGCAAGTGGCGCAGACGGTCAAGGAAATGGTTACGATTCGGCAGGTCAGTAAGCGCATCATGAGTTGAATTGTGAAGTAATATCCCCTCAACACGATTGCGCTGAATTGAGATTGCCACCTGATTGCTGACGGCTAAAGCCAATTGGAGGTCGCTGTTATAGAATTGAGTTGAAGATTTTTTGGATTTTCTTGCAAATATCAGGGCGACAACCTTGCCTTCTATTATTACCGGTACAAGTAATATTGACTGTCCTGGACTTGTAATACTGTCCTTCTTTGTCGTGGTAGATTCTTCTCCAGGATCAGATAGTATTGTCGCTGTCTGATTTTCAATGATTTTATTTGCTAACTGGGAAGGTATTTCATTTTCTGCAAAGTTTTCAAACTGGTTTGCCAGTAATATCCGGCATTCTTCGGCTCCAATCATACGCTTGATCAGCTCTGATATCTGAATCAGCGCGCTGTTCAAATCCGGTACATTGACGAGTTTTTGCCCCACATCATGGAGGAGAACACCATAATGATCGATGGATTCAAGTATAAGCTCACTGGTTACTTTTGTTCTTGAATTTCGGGCAAGGTTTCTTGGGTTGGGTTGTTGATCAGAATGGAGGATCGTAATGATACGGAATCCAATCCGTATCTGGTCTTCATGCTGTAGTGGTTGCGTGTGGAAAATCCGCTTCCCGTTAACAAATGTGCCATTGGTGCTTTCAAGGTCTCGAATAGTAATTGTGTCTTTGGATTTGTTGTAATAGATTTCTGCATGGCTAGTTGATGAAGCATCATCGAAGAGGATAATGTCATTATCGGGATTCCGCCCCAGTGTGTTTCTGCCTGGCTTCAACGTGTATTCCTGTAGTTCTTCATCGCTTGAACGGATGATCAGGAACCATATTTTATTGACAAAATTATTTATCATGTTTTCACCACTCTTAATCTAAGTATACAAGGTGGACTACAAGTGATTATGCCAACTCCATTGTAAATTACAAGAAACGTTCTGTTTCATTAAACAATTGCCTATGAATCGAATCCCAGCCCGGCGGCATCCAATATCTTCAACCAGAGATTGCGTTTGCCATTATTTCTATCGGCCTGGTTCATTGACCAGCGTGTCAGGTTGACTACCGCTGACCGGACAGGTTCCGGCGGGAAGGGGATCGGTATCTCGCGCACCATTCTCAGGCGTGTGCGTTCGTTGTCTTCTCCGTTTAATAAATCCAGCATGACCTGTGCGCCAAAGCGCGAAGCTCCTACGCCCAGCCCGGTGTAACCCATCGCATAAGCCAGCTTGCCATCGAAAGCCTGTCCCCAGAATGCACTGAAACGTGAGCAAGTGTCTATTGCGCCTCCCCAGGCGTGCGTGAATCGCAATCCTTCCAACTGCGGAAAGGTCTGGAAAAAATGGTCTGCCAGCCGCCCGAATGCCTCATAGTCTGTTTCAAGATGTGGACCAAAACCATTGTTCCAGTGGTAGACCGCATCGTAACCGCCAAATAGGATGCGCCCGTCCGCGCTGGTGCGATAGTAGTGAAACTGATTGCCGGCATCGCCGATTCCCATTCGTCTCACCCAACCGACCGACTCGCGTTGTGACTTGGTCAACGGTTCAGTCATCAGAGCGTAATCGTAGACTGGTACGACGTAATAACTCAGGCGCTTCAGCAATGGAGGAAAAGCGTTGGTAGCGAGCGCAACTTTCTCTGCCCTGACTTGCCCATATTGCGTGCGCACGACAACCTTCCCCGCATCATCATCCAAACCTGTAGCCTGCGTCCGTTCATACAGGCGCACCCCGTTCTCAAGGCAGGCCCGTCTCAACCCCCAGGACAGTTGAGCCGGATTGAGCATAACTACATTCGAATCGTATAACCCGCCTAAATATGTGGGTGAATTAACCAAAGCGCGAGTTTGATGTGTTTCAAGATACTCAAGTTCATACCCGTAAGATGCGGCTTCTTCCGGCGCATTTTTCAATTCGCACACCTGGTATGGTTCGGTTGCAACCACCATCTCACCCGTGCGCTGGAAGTCGCACTCGATCTTATATCTCTCCACCGCCTCTTCAATGGCGCGCAAATTATTATAGCCCATTTGTACTAGGGTGGATAACTCGTCAGGCCAGCGCTCAAGGCCGTTTTCGAACGTGTGCGTCAAGCAGTGATCCATAAAGCCGCCATTACGTCCGCTGGCGCCGCTCCCTGTCTCAGCGGCTTCGAGCAGAACCACGTCCAGTGACGGATCAGATTCCTTCGCGAGCAGAGCAGACCAGAGCCCGGTAAAGCCCGCACCGATGACACACAAATCTGCAACGGTGGAATTGGTCAGCGAAGATGTCGGTTTTGGGCGATTTTTATCGTCCATCCAGTAAGGGAGAGGGTTTATGTCTGCCAGGGATTTCAAAATTTCGGGATGAGGGTTTTGCGCAAAAGGCATGCTTACCTCCCAGGGATAGATTGCCTGAAATCACTGTAAATGGATAGTGTACACGGATAGATAGTACTCAAATGGCTGTTGACAAGTGATAAAGTCACTAAATCAGAGTAACAAAATGTTATTTTCTCCGTCATGTAATTGATGAATGTTAACGTAATGGAACACTCACGTGCGCTGATCATTGTTGATGCCTTGGACATTGTGTCGCTTGATTTTCGTCAGACTTTGGATAATGCAGGTTATGCTACCGAACTGGTTCTCGATAACCAGGTAGCCCTCGACCAAATCATTCAAATCAAGCCGGATGTTATATTCCTGCATCTTGACCTGCCTACGGTCTATGGAACTCACCTATATCAAACTTTGCAGAACGATGAGCGGTTGAAAGGTATTCCAATGGTTGCGATCGCCGCGTATGCGGAGGTTGCCAATAAATTATATTCTGTTGCAGATGTCGTTTTAGTGCGACCGGTAAACCACGAACGCCTGACAAACCTGCTTTCCCTGCTGTGCTCGATTGATAAGCCGATGGATCAAACTCCATGGGATGCACTTACTGGATTTTACACCCCTTCCTTCTTTATCGCGCGTTTGAACCAGACAATTGAAAAGTCGGACCAGATTGACTCGATTGATTTCATTGTTTTCTCGATCAATCTCGATCAGTTGATGAAATATGAAAAGAAGTTTGGAAAAGAATATCGCCAACAGATTTTGCAGGGAACTGCAAAAGTCTTGAAGAAGGTTCTCAGGCCGACTGATCTTGTCTCTCGATTCGACTCTGATCAATACCTGGTTTTGGTTGAGAATGCTGTAGATCGCTATGCTCCCATCTCGATTGCCGACCGGATGCAATTCGAATTCGATGAGTTTTTGATCAGTTCGGGTCTGAAACACCGCATAAAAATTGAGATCGGGATTCTCTCTTGTGATGGATCATACGAAACTGCGGACGAAGTTATGCGCGCTGCGCAACTTGCAATTCAAGCGGGGTGGGTTGGGACTCACAACGGTTTTAAGGTCAGGCAAAGAGCATCAACGAAAGCGAACAATTATTTTTTGGGGAATAAATCTTTATTTTCAGCATAAGCGGGGGTCAATTTTGAAGGCAGCCCGTGTTTTACTGGGCACGGGCTGCCTTTCTTGAAGAAGCGGTAGATTTTGGTTTTATGTGTCTGTAATTGTTAGTGTCAGGATAAATGTAGAATCCGCAACAATAATTTCGAAAGAGAAGCATGGAATTGCAGTTACAAATAACAAACTACGCTAGGCCCTGTCTTGTTGACGGGAGGTTGATTTATTAATGTATTTGCCACGGGCATTGATCATTGTTGATTCGCTGGATATCGATTCGCTGGATTTCCGGCAACTGCTGGATTCTGTCGGATATTCCACCGAGCTTATTGCCTGTGACCAAGTGACATTCGACCGCATCGATCACATTCAACCGAATGTTATTTTTCTTCATATCAGCAAGCATGAAATACCGAACAAAAGACTTTTTGAATTTTTACAAAATAAAAAGCTGGAAAACATTCCTGTGGTTGCGCTGGCGAACCACAAAGAAGTAGCCAATCAATTGTTTGCAATTGCTACCGTTGTATTACTTATGCCAGTCAGTGAGCAACGCCTGATAAATTTGTTTTCATTGGTTGGTTCGATTGATAAGTCTGTAGAAAAATCCCCCTGGGATACCCTGACAGGTTTTTACACGCCTTCGTTTTTCAATACTCGTCTTAAGAAAGCTCTTGAGCACTCTCGCGAGGTTGAAAATAGCCGTTTCATTGTGTATACGATAAATTTGGATTACTCATCGAGTTACAAGAAAAAGGATGAGATTCAGCAACGTCAGAAGATTTTGCAGGGATTAGCGAAAGTATTGCAGGATGTGTTGCGCCCAACAGATATCGTATCCAGATTCGATTCCAATCAGTTCATGGTTTTGATAGAGGATGCAGCGGAGAGTTTTACTCCCGCTACGATTGCCGGGAGAATGCACCTTGAGTTTGAAGATTATTTGGTCAGTGCGAATTTGAAAAAATATGTAAAAGTTGATATTGGCATTATTTATTGCAACTCAGATTATCGGAGCGCTGATGAGATTGTAAGTGATGCACAAATGGCGCTGCAACTGGCCAGGCAGGATGCTCTTGGCAGTTATAAAGTGTTTGTCAGGAATCGCCCGAAGAGTAAACACACCCAATTCCAATCACTGGCAAGTGTATAAAATGCCGATTATAAAAAGAAGGGGCCCGCAATTTTTGCGGGCCTCTTTGCTAAACATATAAATCGTTGAAGTAGTTGACCAAAAACAGATTACAAAGATCATCCGGGAGTGCGTCCAGTACTTCGTTGATGAAGGCCATCTCTTCGGGCAGGTCGGTACCAGCTAGACCTGCGCTGGCGGCCAGTTGTCCGAAAGCAGCTTCCGGATCCGGGCTTTGAAGCGCTGCCCCAACCATGGCGCGGATGCCGTCGCTGTCGATAGGGTCCGCCTGCTTGACTTCCTCCACACATTCAGCCAGGTCCTTCAGCAGCGCGTCTGTTTGTTCCACCGTACCGTAGCTGACCGAGATATGCAGATTGCGCGGCGAGAGCGGCGTCGAGAACTGTCCCTGGATATACCAGCCGCGTTTTTCCATTGCGTCGGCTAATTGGTAAACGTTGATGGCATCTGACTTGAATGAAAACATGCACATGGCGGGCTGGCCGAGTACTTCTAACTCTGGGATCGCGTTGATGCCTTCGATCAGTTTTTGGGTGGATTCTTGAACGCTCTTGACAATGTTCATGAAACCTTCTTCGCCCAGATAGTTCAAAATAGCCCAGGCGCCTGCCATCGGACCGCCGCTCTTGGAGCTCAGCACGGTTGGGTTGATGAGCGTGTACGCTGTCGTATCTGTGCAGGCGAAAATCTGGTATTTACGGATATCCTTGTTGCGATACAAGATTATCGAGGCGCCCTTGGCAGCGTAACCATATTTATGCAGGTCGGCAGAAATGGAAGTTACGCCCGGCACATTGAAATCGAAATCGGGTACGTTGTAGCCCAACTTGCGCATAAACGAAAGATGGATGCCGCCCACGCAGCCGTCCACATGGAAAAGCAGGCCCTTCTCCTGGGCCAGCGCACCGATTTCCGAAATCGGGTCGATCACGCCCTGCGAGTAGCTCGGTGACGAGGCCACCAGCAGAATCGTGTTTTCTGTGATGGCTGCCCGCATTGCTTCGGCTTCCACTTTGAATGTGGCGGGGTTGATCTCCACAACAACAGGCTTAATACCCAGATAATGCGCCGCCTTGTGGAAGGACGCGTGTGCCGTTCTAGGCAACACCATTTCGGGACGGGTGATCTTCGGGTGCAGCACTCGCGCCCGGTCCCGCGCAGTCTTGACCGCCAGCATGATGCTCTCTGTCCCGCCGGTTGTCAGATGCCCCACCACGTTTTCATCGCCGTGCAACAGATTCGCTACCATGCGCACCACGTCGGTTTCCAGCTTTAGCATCGACGGGAACACGGTCGGGTCGAGCCCGTTCTCGGTCAGGAATGACAGGTAGGCCTCTTTGACTACCCCTGCGGAGTCCTCTCCCGGGTTGTACACGTAGCAAAAGACCTTGCCTGATTTCCAATCCATGTCATGAGATTTGAAGGCCTGTAACGTACCCAGGACCTGTTCCTTCGATAGTCCCTTTTCTGGGATTTGCATGTGTCTCTCCTCGCTTCTTTTTGTATTTATGCTTGCTTCCGTTATGGATAATTTTACCCTGCCCTGTTTCTTCGCCCTTAGCGTGGAATATCTATAAAAAGCTCCAAATAATGGATAACCGTCTCTATTCCATTTTAGAAATTTGGCAAGTGAAACTTCTCTTTAGGCGCATGGGTGTGGTCGTTGGACAGACCAAAGCGACTTAGCACAGATTCAAGCAGGGGGAGAAAATTCGTCACCCTATTTGCTCGAATTACCCAATCCCACAGCGGTTCAAATTTTTTCCAGCCACCTGCATAAGCGATATGCCTGAGACTGTCTATTGCCTGGTTATGAACAAAACTCGAGCGAAGTATATTGCTCCATTTATAAAATTTATCATAAGCGTGCCAGTAGCCTGCCCCCAGAGTTTCAGGGGTCATTTTCAGTGGACCGAAAACTGCGTGTCGCGTGTCGTATAAATCCCAATTCGAAGTCAGCAGTCGCCGTTGGCGTTTCATATTCTCATACAATACTGTCCCCGGATAGGGGGTCAAGATATGAAAGGTTGCGGTTTCTATGCCTTGTTGTAGAGCCCATTCTACAGTTCGATCAAAGACAGTATGGTCGTCTTCATCCATTCCAAACACAAAACTTGCATTGACCATCACGCCCAGATCATGCAATCGCTGAATTGCCTTGGAATAATCCCGGTCCAGGTTTTGGTATTTATGTTGTAACTTAAGATTGTTTGGATCGAGCGTTTCAAAGCCGACAAATAAGCTGCGTAACCCGGACTCGACTGCCTTTTCCATCAATCCCGGTTGTAAGATGGATCCCACTGTTCCTGCCGCCTGCCAAAGACGGCCCGTGCCTCGCATTCCATCGAACATCCCGCTGGCAAAGGCCGGATGACCAAACAAATGGTCATCCAGGAAATACAGGTGCCTACCGGGTAACGATTCTATCTCCGCTAAAGCGCGATCAATCGTCAGTGTATAGAATGACTTTCCCCCTTTGAAGAATGCCTCCTTGTAACAAAAGTCACAGCGGTATGGACAGCCCCTTGAAACAACAATCGAATTGGGGACAAGGTACAGGTTACGCTTGATCAGGTCTCTTCTTGGCAAAGGGAGGTCTGTCAAGGTCCTGGTTTGGGAGCGGTATTCCCTTTTTGATTGTCCATTTCGGTAATCACTCAAGAAGGCCGGCCAGATGTCTTCTCCCGGACCAATAAAAATTGAGTCCGCGTGTTGCGCTGCTTCATCTGGCATCGAAGTAACATGCAAGCCCCCCAAACAAACATAGGCTCCCATCGCTCGATACTGGTCAGCGATTTCATAAGCCCGATAGGCTGATGTGATGTAAACCTGAATAACAACCAGATCGGGCTCATCATCTATATTCAATGTTTCTACATGTTCATCGAGTAGGCTGATTTCATCGTTAATGTCCAGATAAGCTGCCAGGGTGGCCAATCCCAGTGGAGGAAATAAGGAGTATTTAATGGGTCTCCAAAAAGGACTTTTGGCTTCTGTCAATGCTGGAAGTATCATTTTTACTCTCACATCCTCCTCCTTATTCGCTGGGGTTTCATCCAATTTTAGGAGAAAAGTTTGTCAGAGGCTTTCAAATGGTGTCAGAAATTCTCACAATTAAAAATAGCCGCCATAGGCGGCTATTAAAGTCCCGTATAGTGCTCTGTGCTCTAATCACTTTGGGAAAGGGGATGGCACATCATGGTAACGCGGTAATGACCCAGGAAGTCCCCTCTGCTTCATTATCATTGAACAGTACAATTAGAAGACTGGGTTTGGTCGCATTAGAGGACAGCAGCTCATCCATCGTCATTTTTTGGATGGAACTTACTTCATAAGCAACATCCTCTGAATTACTCATCGTCAATTCGATCTGATCGCCGGGATTCAACGACTCCAGTATCGTTTCAAGTTGAGAGCTCCAGGGTAATGCGACCCAACGGGAAATTTCCGTACCAGCCAACCATTCCGCTCTCAATGGAACCCACTCCCCGTTGTTGACCTTTCCCTCACCGAGGTGATAGACCTGCCCACCTGGCAAAGTCAAGCGAATTGGGCGTATTGAGGTTCTCAAGTAATCCAGGTTGATAATATCGGGATTGGTTGTGGCCTGATCGAACAAATCCGTGGGGAAATCTTTAAGTGCCCGGTTAAAGAAAAAGACCAGATAGGTATTGATAACTTCGGTCACACGCTCACTATTAATTGGACCTTTCAGTCCCAACTGTGAAGCGATGGGGGAGATCATGGGCAAATCGCTGAAGTCGTAATGAGTAGTGCCACGAATCCCGATCACATGTGTAGATGAATCAAAATTTTCGTAGAACCGTTTGAACAAGCGGTTGTTCCTGCTGCCTGTTTCATCAACCCATTCCTGGCTGAACATGAAGAAGGCAGGTTGAGTGAGCCCGTTATCCAAAACGTGTTGAGAAACAGGTGCCATATAGGGATCCATACCCAGGACAGCTTTGCAGCGTGTATCCGTTCCGCAGAACTGGATGGCTGCGCCTCCGCCGGTTGAATGGCCATAAACGCCGATTTGGGTCAGGTCCATGCTCGAGAAAAAGGGACTGTTTGGATCTCGGTTTTGGTTCGACATAAAGTCCAGTGCATAACCAATATCTTGTGACCACTGCTCGACCAGTTTTCGTGCTGCTTCGGTATATCCTGGTTCTGGCATGCCTTCCGGCAGGGCAGACGGATTGTTGTAGGCGATTTCGCCATCCGGGAATACGGCCACGACCGCGCCATAGGTATGTTCCGGGGCGACGACCACATAGCCACGGCTGGCAAGCTCCAGGGCCTGTTCGGTATTTTGGGCGGCAAAGCCATTCCAGCCATGTGAGAATAGGATGATCGGGAAACTGCTGTCAGCGGCTGCAATAGGAGCATCCTGCCAGGCTGGAGTTGTAACGAAGGACAGGTGATCCAGAAAGAACGCTGGCATACCAATGTATTTTGAGATGGCGTGTCCGTAGGTAGTTGTGTCGCTTACCCAGGGGGCCAGTTGATCTTTTGGGTCCGGAACAGCTGGATACCATATCTGGATCTTGAATTTCCGCGGTCCGTCTTGATCGGAATACAATTCCTCTCGTGAGTTATCAGGAAGGACAACAGTTCGAGTACCGACCGAGTATTGTCCACCAGGTGTGGGGATCTCGGGAATGGGCAGAATAGCAGGTAGGGCAGTAGCAAATACAAGCAGGATGAAGATCCCGACCACTCCGGCTGAAGCCCAACTTAAACGTTCGAATTCACCTGTTGCAGGGTGGATTAATTCAGGTATCGTGATTGCGAGCAGTATCACGCTCAACGCATATATCGGTACCATTTGCCAGCGATATCCCTCGACCCTCAAGTGGAAAGCGATCAATACGACGGCCAATACCGGCAAAATATTGACCAGCCTTGGATTTTCCTTGCCCGTTATGAGCGGCCAGAGAATATAGATAGCAAGAACAATTGGGATCAAAATTTCATAAAGCCGCATTACTCCTCCAGGCCAGACACGCTCAAGGCGCGGAAAGTTGAAAAAAGCAGGTAAAAACCAACCGCTGCAACAATCCCTTCAACGATCATGAAAATAATATTCAGGAACTGGCCGTCACCTTTGATAATAGCATTCTGCGGGTCTTCAGGCGGATGCACCACGATCACGGGTTCGCCTACATCGTAATCCGGTGGGTTGGAAGAATAAGAAGAAACGAATTCAACACTTTGCCCGCTGCTGGTTTTGAAATGCACTACTGGCGTGTAGGTGCTGCCGTCACTGTCGTAGTTTTCTTGCAAGTCAACCACTACACTAAGCGCAATGTCTAAAAACCCTGTACCGTTGCGATAAAGAATGCGATGGCAATAAAATGCGCCAGCGCGCCCAGGATGACAAAGATGTGCCAGACCTCATGGAAGCCAAATTTCCCCGGCCAGAAATTCATGATTTTGGTAATATAAACCACTGCACCGAGCGTATAAATAATTCCGCCAATTAAAAGCCAGGTCAATGCCCAGGGGGGCAGCACGCGCAGCATTTCGCCGATGGCGACTATTCCTAACCAGCCCATCAGGATGTAAATACCCGCGTTAAGCCAGCGCGGCGCGTTGATGATGAATACCTTAACCACAATGCCAATCAACGCCAGGGACCATATGATTGCCAACAATCCCCACTTCCAGAAACCATCGAACATGATGGCGCAGAACGGAGTATACGTCCCAGCGATAAGCAGGTAAATGGCGGAGTGGTCCAGCTTGCGCAGAATCTGCATCGCCTTCGGCCTGGCTTTCACCATATGATAGGCCGCACTGGCCGCAAACAGCAGCACCAGGCTGAGACCATATACGGTCAGAGCCAGGGTTTTATTCAGACTGCCCCAGCCGACGATTATCAAGATAACCATCCCGATCAACGCCGCGATGGCCGCAAAGAAGTGGGTTAGTCCATTGACGGGTTCACGAAGTTTCTTGAGCATTGTTTCCTTCACTGTCATCGCTTCGACGCATACTGCATCTCGCAATGACATATCCAATTACTTTTTCTTTGCAATCACGATCATTACCAGGCTCGATTTTACTTCAAGTTGCTTGGTTTGTACCTGAAAACCGGCTTTGACAAATGGTTCTAACATATGCTTGATTGCATCCTGACCGAGATCGGACGGAGCCTGCCCGGTGACGCGGAACAACCAGGCTGCGGATCTATCCAGCAGGCCAAGTCCTGTGACCCACGCAACAGGCAGGACAACGAGCCTGCCTCCATTTGTCAGCACGCGCCGCACTTCGGACAACGTCCGTTCCTCGAAGATGTATTCGGTAGGGAAGGTGGCAACGATAGTGTCAAATATACCGGAGGAGAAGGGTAAATCCTGTCCTAACCCACGGATTAAGTTGGTCTGCGTATAGCCGTTATCGGAGAGATTACTTTTAGCGAGAAATCCCATTTGCCGGGACTCGTCCACTCCAACGGTCAGCAGGTCCAGATCGCGTAAGATGCGTTGCAAATGCCCGGGACCGTGACCAAGTTCCAGCACGTGAGTCCCCTCGATGAACGGGACTGCGCTCTCCAACCAGTTTTTCCAACGACCCAGAGAGACTGTCCAAGAAACCAGATCGTACGCCCAGGCGAAGGAATGGTAAAGGAGCTGGAAGAAAATGCGTAGAAAGCGTGATAACAGGTGCATGGGAATAAAACAAGGGTTTGACCAAATCCAGTCAAACCCTTGTTTTCACTTAATGAAATCTTGTGGGTTTAAGCAGTCCCTGTTGAGTCACCCTTTTTACGAGAGGTAGCTTTTTTGACGTTATCTACGGCTTCCTGGCTCTTGGACTTGGCAGTGGTTACAACTTCTTGACCTTTGGTCTTGGCAGTTTCTACAACTTCCGAGCCGCGTTCTTTGAGTTGTTTGGCCAGTTCGTCAGCGCGGGCGCGTGCTTCAGCTGCACTTGCTTCAGCTTTGGCGAGCGCCTCTTCGGCGGTTATCTGTGCCTTGTCACGTAGCTCGATGCTCTTATCTTTAATAATAGCGCGAGTTTCCTCGCCGGATTGCGGCGCCATGAGCAATGCGACCACCGCGCCGGTGAGACCACCGACCAGGAACCCCACCAGGAATGCTCCAAATTCATCTCTATCAGACATATTATTTATCTCCTTTCATTGGGATAATTATTTTTTCTTTACGCCCAGTAATTCTAACATACGTTGCATACCGGCCAGATAGCCATTAAGCTTGATGACCGGTTCGACGAAATTCTCACCCAGAAATTCTGCCGTGCCGCGCAGATGGTTGACTGTTTCGTTGGTAGCGTCCAAGATGGGCCTGACTTCATTCTGCAGCAGGTTGATCAGACTGGCAAATTGTACGATGAGAATTATCAGTGCCACACCGATCAACAGCGACTCAAGTGCCATGAAGATGATGAAGATATCTCGGATTTTTTCGGTGGGTGTATTTGGTTGTAGCAGCCCGATGATTGCAGCAATGATACCAGCGACCAGCAGGATCAGAAAAATGACCGCTGTGATTACAATCGTGCGTTGCCGCCGTTCAGTTTCCCGTTGCGCGGCTTCCTCAATAACGGACACTTCGGTTGTTTCCGGTGTGGGTATTGTCATATTTTTATTATAGCATGAGAGCCCATGGTGGACACATGGCTTTTATTTTTTGGTCGATTTAGCTGTTGATTTCGCTTTTTTGGTAGATGTTCTTCGCCTGGTGGCTATTGGTCTCTTGAGGTAGTAATTATATCCAGACGAATCATAGACGACCGAGACCAATTCCCAGCCTTCTTTCCCAATGTCTGACAACTTTTCCTGCACAGTTCTACCATCGAATTTATCGTCTGTCCATTGGCCAGCGTATCTCGCAAAGGAAATATATTCCCATTTTTGCATATCAGTCTCCTGTAATAAGTACAACGTGTACTTATGCTTCTGCAATTATAAAGTGAGAGTGGAAATTAGTCACTCTCCGCTTTTATCCAAAATTATAGGGTTTGGAAGTTTTAGATTTTACTCTCTTTGGTTTTGGCCTTTTCTATAGGCGAAGAAGCTCTTTCCATAAGAAGATCCATTTCGTTACACGGGTAAGCGAGGGGTTGCTACTTTTAGTTAGCGCTCATTGTTTCTCAAAATATTCTGCGATGCGCTGGCGATGGTCGTACAGCGCTTTGCGCTCCGGCTGGGTTAGCAATTCGGTGACGGCCTCTTTATCCCGCGGGGAAGCAGGCCAATCGTCCTCGGAAGCGATGCGCAGGGCCAGGCGCGCGGCCAGGGAGGCTGCGTCGCGCACGTTAGTCTGATCGACCTTGTCGAGCGTGTCGTACCAGGTGTGTCCGTATCCGCGTCCGGAACGAGTTTTTCGCACGGCTTCGATACCGCCGGTAGAGACCCCTTCTAGCAAAAACGGATAGTGATCGGAGGCGTCGTGGAAGGTTTGCCCGATAGCAAAATCGAGGGCCATCTCTTTCTGGTAGCGCGCGAAGGTCTCGCCCAGCCCGGGCCAGGCGTGCAAGTTGATGTCCTTGGGCATGTCGCCGCCTGCTGCGTCCATATTGAGGTAGAAACGGATATTCTTGAGTTCGTCAGCGTGCGCTTTGACGTAAGCCCTGGAACCCAGCAGTCCGATCTCTTCCACACCCCAGGCCACAAAGCGGAGGGTGCGCGGCAACGGAGCGGCATGTTTCGCAAGCACGCGCGCGGCTTCGAGCACGGCTGCCACGCCGGAGGCCGGGTCGACCGCACCCTGCGAGATGTCATGTCCATCATAATGGGAGCCGAGCAGGACGATCTCATCCGGGTGCTGGTTGCCGGGCAGTTCGCCGATGATATTCCAGGAGGTAGCCGGGGTGAAGCTATCGCTGGTTTGGATGCGTACTGTGACCGAGCCTTTCCGCTCGATCAATCGTTTAATGAAGGCGCCGTCTTCTTTTGCGATAGACAGGCCGGGAATGGGACCAGCTTTGCCAAGCAGGCTGATGCCACCCGTGGCTGGACCGTATCCGGGATAATGATTGACGAAGATAAATCCTGCAGCACCGGCCAACAGACTGCGGCCATATTTTTCGTTGCGGTGTACCCAGCGTTTGGTATCTTTGGGCTCAAAAACGCTGGTGGTCATCACGATTTTGCCCTTGATCTCATCTGCGCGGGCGTCGAAATCGGGAGGCGCGCCGTCTTCCATATCAATGATGACGGCTTCCATATCAACCGGGGGTGAGTGTGGCAGGCTGATGCAGGGGATGTTCTTCTGGATCGGATCAACAATCTGTAGACTGGTCTCGCCGCGCGTCCAACCCAGATATTCAACCTCCTCCCGGTGAACGTTCTTAAGGCCATATTCCTCGAATTTGGCCTGGATGAAGTCTGCTGCCAGGCGTTCGCCTTCGGTACCGCCGAAACGGGAGCCGAAATCATCGCATAATCGGGAGAGATTCTGCATCGCTTCGGGGCTAGTGTAGATGTCGCCGACGATTTTTTGGTCAAGGGAGATGTGGGGATTGGTCATGAGATTCCTTTGAATCTTGTCTATATTCCAGGTAAGTGTTTTTTATAATTCGACTCTGCAGCCCAATCCCGGCGTTTCGCTGGCTATCAGCCAGCCATTTTCGAAGGTGAAACCGGGCACAGTCGGGTCGTTTTCCAGGTCGAAGTGACCGTCCAAGTCACCATAGCGCACGTTGGGACTGCTGAGAGCAAACGCCATTCCTGCAGCGATGAGCAGGGCTGGTTCGTTCAGGCAGCCGACCATGGTGGAGAGACGCCCGGCGCGGGCGATGGTGTCGATTTGACGGGCGCAGTCCAGGCCACCGCAAGAAGCCAGTTTGGTGCTGATACCATGCGCAGCCCGTAGGTTTACGATTTCCAACGCGGAATCCGGCCCGTGCAGGCTTTCGTCCGCCAGGATGGGGACTGGGCTGCTCTCGGTCACCTGACGCAAGGCAGACAGATCATCAGCCGGGGTAGGTTGTTCCAGGAATTCGAGTTTGCCGTCCAGCACACGGGCCACATCCAGGGCGGCGCGCACGTCATAGCCTTGATCGGCGTCCAGACGCAGGGTCAAGGCGGGAAGCGCGCGTCTGACAGCCCGCACCCGGCGGACATCCAGCTCCGGGTCAAGCCCGCCTTTGAGCTTGAGGATGCGGAACCCATTCTGAGCGTGTTTCCGGGCCTTTTCGACGGTAGCCGGCACATCGTCGATTCCGAGCGTGATAGAGGTCTGGATACGGTCCCGGAATCCACCCAAGAGTCTGTAGAGCGGTAATCCAGCCCACAGCCCCAGCAGGTCATAGAGCAACATTTCAATGGCACATTGAACGTTTGGATGACCATTCGTAAGACTGGATAGTTCAGCCAGGGCATACTGGGTGTTCAATGGATTGATGTCAGGCAGGCGGTCGGCGCAATCCTGACAGACTTGCTCCACCTGTTCCAATGTCTCCCCGCTGACAGGATCCAGGACAGCACAACCCCAGGCAGCCCCGTAATCACGCACCAGTTCGGCGCGTACGAAGACGGCCTGCACCTGGCTTAAGGATTCAGGATACTTAGCGGAGCGGAAGGGCTCGCGCAGGCTCAATTGGACAGGTATGATTTCAACACGTTCAATTTGCATGGGTGCCTCCTTCGCTTTTATCGGGACACTCTTATTTTACTCTGTGTTTACGCTTTCG
>JBAVJG010000356.1:0-4432 GCA_049687655.1 Anaerolineales bacterium
GGCTTATCCCGAAGCGCGAGAACAAATTGCGGAAGATGTCCCGCATACCATCCACTCCCTGGTAAGACAGGGCACGCTCGAAATAGAATAATGGGCCTCCCTACCAACGATACATATACTCAGGTTACTCTTATGGGCCATATTGCGCCGCATATTTTTCAAGCGCCTTTGACGGTGTGGTCGATTATGAAATGTTGGTAGTTCAGCGACCCCAGACGAGCTTTAGTGGTAGAAATCAAGTAACGCAAGTTGTTAATTCAGGGTTATATAAAAAATCATCCAAAATGATGATAGACCTATCATGTAAAGAGGCGCTAAAAAACCACTTAAGTTGACAATTTGAGTATATAATACCTCCAATATAGGAATTATTTTTGACAGTCTAAGGAGAGGTATGTAGCAATGACTACATTTATTTCATATTCAAGAGCCGACTCTGATTTTGCTGTCCGGCTTGCGAAAGATTTGAAAGCTGCGGGGCATGAAATTTGGTTGGATCAATTAGATATACCAACAGGGGCACGTTGGGATGACGAACTTGAGAAAGCTTTGCGCACCTGTAGCACTTTTCTGATTCTCCTCTCACCTGAATCAATTAAGTCTCAAAATGTGAAAGATGAAATCGGTTATGCGATCGACACAGGCAAACACATCCTGCCATTAATGTTCAAACAGTGTGAAGTACCCTTCAGGCTGAGGCGCTTTCAATATGTTGATTTCACTAACGAGGACCATGATGAATACGAAGAACGATTCGATGAAACCAAGGCGCTTCTAGCAAACACAGCTCAATTGCCAAAAGCGACAGAAACCGAAAGAAGTTCCTCACCTGTTGAGGTCCCGGTCTCAAAATCCAGAGTAAACAAGTTGTTGTCTACTCCAATGTTGCTTGGTGGCGGAGCAATAATCATTGTAATTTTGATCGCTTTCTTTGCCTTGGGAAACCGAGGTACTCCTACACCTACACCCGTTCCTACAATGACTGATGCGCCTGTCACACCCTCCGCAAGCGCCGAACCAAAGTTCATCGTGGTAACCAGCACCCCACCCCCAACGTCAACAGTCCCTGCGGAAGAACCAACTCCTGAACTGCAACCTTTTTTCACCGAAACCTTTGACGGAGATTTGAATAACTGGACTACCGTGGTGACGGAGGGTGATCGAAACAGGATGGATATCTTTACCGAAAGAGGCAAGATGATTTTCAATCTTGCTGACCCAAACTCAGATTTGTATGCCTATTCTATCTTTGATGGTTTCACCTATGAAGATGTGCAGTTGGAAGCTGTGGCTCTTAATCGCGGTGTGAATGTCAATAATGTCAGTCTGGTCTGTCGTTACACAGAGGGCCGGTGGTATGAATTCAACATCGGGAACGATGGCTTTTATACAATTTTTGCCTACGACTCTTTCATCGGGTATGATCCCTTATTTACCGGCGGCTCAACAGCGATCAAGAGTGGACAATCTACCAACAAATATACCGCCATCTGTAAGGGCAATACACTCTCCTTATTGATCAACGATCAGGAAGTGCGCACAATTACAGTAAACCGATATAACTATGTCAGGGGCAAAATCGGTCTATCTGTTTCATCATTTCAGATATTACCCGTCAACGTTGAATTCGATTCGTTAGTGATCAGCGAACCCCAGTAAATTAGATAAACTAACTTATGCAAGTGCCGTTTTCTTCCAAACGGCACTTTTTTTATCTTACCCATAACCGCGCATAAATCGGGAGAATATATTCCTTCATACTTAAGGTTCATTGGAATCCTCTTGCAATAGCTGTATTATTAATAGGACTTATGCAGTTCGCAAAAGGTGAAAATAAGAGGGCGTGCTGCATACGCACCTTTGCTCTACGCTTTAGAGGTTGGGAAAAATTCAGGGCAGCATCATTGCTAAGAGGGAAATGATCAACATCCCATGCCCTTCCTTATAGTCCATCTTCGGAAAGGAGAAAACGATGGATACCAGATTCTTGAGATTACTTTCGCGAAGCTTTACTACCCTGGTACTGCTTGCCTTGCTGACCAGCGCCCTGCCGGGAGACATGTTCTCGGTTCTGGCAGCACCAGGTGCTACCTCGCGCGTTTCGGTCGACTCAAACGGGATACAGGCGAATAACTATTCCAGATTCCCTGCTATATCTGACGATGGGCGTTCTGTGGTCTTCGAGTCAGAAGCCAGCAACCTGGTGCCCGTTGACACGAACGGGACGGGAGATGTTTTCGTGCACGATCGTCAGACGGGTGCAACCACCCGTGTCTCGGTTGACTCGAGCGGTATCGAGGCAAATGATAGTTCCGGTGGGGCGTCTACTTCCAGCGATGGGCGCTTTGTAGCCTTTTACTCCTATGCAAGCAATCTGGTAAGCGGGGATACGAATGGCATGATCGACATTTTTGTCCATGACCGCCAGACAGGTGCGACCACCCGCGTCTCAGTTGATTCAAGCGGTACCGAGGCAAATGGGAATTCAGCCGATGTCTATTATGCGACTTCCATTTCCAGCGATGGGCGCTACGTGGCCTTTCAGTCCGAAGCCAACAACCTGGTAAGCGGGGATACGAACGGCGCCGAGGACATTTTCGTCCACGACCGTCAAACCGGGATAACAACGCGCGTTTCGGTCGATTCGAGCGGGGTGCAGGCGAACGCCGCTTCCAGCACGCCTGTCATATCCGATGACGGACGCTATATTGTGTTTTCTTCTGCCGGGAGCAACCTTGTCGCAGGCGATACGAACGGCAAAACGGACGTGTTCGTGCACGACCGCCAGACGGGAGCGACAACCCTCACCTCGGTCAATTCCAGCGGCGCACAGGCGGACGGAGGCGGGAGCAGCCCCTCGATCTCGGGTGATGGGAGATATGTGGTATTCCTGTCCGACTCGAACAACCTCGCTTCGGGAACAGAAGACTTTGGAAAACTAGTTTATGTGCGTGATCGCCAGACAGGTCAGACCACACCCGTCTCGGTTTATTCAGATGGGTATTTGATGTATGGCACCCTGGATCAGCCGACCATTTCCGGCAATGGTCGTTATGCGGCTTTTTCATTCTACGATAAAGCAAACGGACAGGGCCTGCAAGAAATCTGGATGCGCGATCTGCAAACAGGCGAATCAATCCAGGCCACCTACGGTGGAACCAGTTCCGAAGACTCCTCATATAGCCCCTCACTTTCGGCTGATGGAAAAATTGTAGCCTTCTGGTCTGCCTCCAAAACCCTGGTCAGCGGAGATACAAATGGCGCCTGGGACATCTTCGTTTATGAGCTCCCCATCGCCCCTAACGCCAGTCCAACCGTCGTTTCGGTCACCCCGTTTGGCGGTGTAACGTCCGCCGCCCGTATTTATTTCAAGGTGACCTTCTCGGAATCCGTCTCCGGCGTCACACCGGATGACTTTGTGATTACCACCGAGGGCGAGATCAGCGGCGCGACTATCGTAAGCGTGGCTGGTTCCGGAAACCTCTACTCCGTCGAAGTCGACACCGGCACAGGCGATGGAAACCTGCGCCTGGATGTGGTCGACGATGATAGCATCGTGGATGATGCGCTCAATCCACTGGGAGGCGTGGGAGCGGGCAATGGCAACTTCAATAGCGAAGGTTGGACCGCTATCGACAAAACCGCGCCTGTTGTGACCGGCAGCCTGCGCGCTGATCCCAATCCCACCGCCGCAGAAAATGTCCACTTCACCGTAACCTTCTCGGAAGAGGTATATCAGGTGGATGTGGGTGACTTCACCCTGGCCACAACTGGCGGTGTTACAGGCGCGTCCATTGCAGAAATCAGCGGCGCCGGCAACACCTATACCGTCAATGTGAACACCGGAACCGGAGACGGCACTCTGCGTCTCGACGTAATCGATATCGACGAGATCGGCACCATCCGGGATGCAGCGACCAATCCCATCGGCGGACCTGGCGCAGGCAATGGGGCCTTCTCCACTGGTGAGGTATACACGATCAACAAGAATCCATCCAGCGCACCCAGCGTGACCTCCAGCCTGCGTACTGACCCCAATCCGACTCTTGCCGACCTGGTTTCCTTTACGGTAACCTTCTCTGAAGCTGTCAGCGGCGTGGACCCGGATGATTTCTCCCTGAACACCACAGGTAATATCACTGGGGCTTTCGTAGCGAACGCGAGCGGCTCCGGAAATATATATATCGTCATCGTGGCCACGGGTAATGGTGACGGGGGGCTGCGTCTGGATGTGCAAGATAACGACAGCATTATTAACGCTTCAGGGACTCCATTAGGAGGGCCGGGCATGGGCAACGGCAATTTCACATCAGGCGAAGCCTACACAGTAGACAAGAACGTTCCATACGTGTCCAGCAGCCTGCGCACCGACGCCAACCCGACGACAGCCGTCAGCGTTGCTTTCTCCGTCGGTTTTTCGGAAGCAGTTTCC
>JBAVJG010000357.1:0-1612 GCA_049687655.1 Anaerolineales bacterium
CCTTATCTAGGGGTTTTCTTTTACACTAGTGCGTAAGCTCCGCTAAAAACTTGCTAGAAGAAGCGGGCCTTGCCTATTTTTTCGTTCTAACCAGGCTTTTGACGAAGTTGACCAGTACTGCCAGGCCGAGTATCCCCCCAATCGAAAATGTGAACCATGCATCCAACGGGAACAGGTTCCCGTTCAACATTTCCATAACGGCCAATAAAAATGGGGTGACGAGCGCCAGCCCCAGCAAGCCCGACAGGAACAGGAACAGGGGGTTTTTGATCCTTAATCGACCGCTAAAGAGATCGCGCACGAGCGTGCTGGCAGTGTGCGCGGCCTCGGTGCGCATATCGATTGGATCGTAACCGGAACGACCGTTTCTGGTTCGATAGCCTGGCCAACCCGGTATGGAACTGGGGTTATCTCTGTCCTCTTTTTCTTTTGGCGTATTGGATGGTTGTGAAGCTATATTCTTTTTACTCATGGCACACCTTCAAGAGAGCGTTCGGTGATTCAAATTCACCGAGGAAAAACAGGGATGAACAAGGATTTCCTTTTTGGATTCGGTCTTTATGGCTTCCTGTACTCGAAAGGATGGGTTTTGACCTGTTTATCGGACTCATTGATGTTTATTTCCGTTCATCTCCGGTTAAATTTTCAGTTCTTCCCCGCCCGCTCCAGTTCAACGCCAGCAGCCTCTCCAATATCTCCTCATCGGACAGGTTATGCGGCCGGCCATAGGCTTTCAATACTGAACTCGAAAATGTGTTCATACTTGCTCCCATCCCTGTGGCAATTCGAGGGGTACGCGCCAGTCCGGGTCCGGCTTCCAATTTTCCCAATCGCCATCGAAAGGTGGATCATTTGCCAGTATCGCTTGGAGGGCCCGTTCTCCCAGTTGGTATAGCTCACTCACCTGCTCCGCTGTGAATATCCCCAGCGCCTGTGCCTGGCGCACTTCGTCTTCATCTTTCCAGCGCCACGTTGAACGATCTGCGCTGACAATGATGTCCAGGAGTTGATCCATATAATCAAAACCAAGAGGTGTGCGACGCATCGGCTTTTCCAGGTTGATTTTCCAACTATGGAAGAGGAGATCATCATCCCAAAATCCAACAGCCGTGTACCCGGAACCGGGTTGCACTAAAAACAAAACGTCACTGCTGGTCCATGGGCCGCCATCCAGAACCCATTCATCTGTAGGAATACGGATGGTTTCACCTTCAAGCGTGTGTGGCCAGAGGCATGGGGTCTGAGGTGGAAGATAAAGGGCGGACCAATCATTCAAATCTCTCACAACGCGGACTGGCGTGACTGAATACACTTTGTTTTGCCATATCTCACGGATAACAATTACTTGTCCGGGTTTCCAAATCTTTATGCTTTCCATGGGTGAGCCATCCCTGTGAGTGATGATGATTTTAGTATACGATAAAACCCCACCAAATGCTCCTACATCCAGAAAGGCACTTTGAGAATCTCCGCCGTTCGCTGCGCGAAGATGCTGTGGTAAGGTTCCCGATTTAGGGTTTCTAAAGTTGATATCGTGCGAGCAATTTGTACAGCGCATCAGCACCGAAAGCAATCGCCTCAACCGGTACGCGTTCGTTTTCGCCATGGATCA
>JBAVJG010000358.1:0-1537 GCA_049687655.1 Anaerolineales bacterium
GCCAAAGGAAATCGGCGACCTGTACCGTCTGTATGTAGTATTGATGCACTCGCAGAAGCCGATCGTGACTGGCGCATTCACCAACGACACGCTGCAGGACATGATCGACATGCTGGCAATCTTCGCCGGTGGACGCGAAGCGCTGGCCGAGAAACCGCAGGCCGTCTTTGACGTATGCCCCTCACCGCCGCTCATCTGGAGCAAATTCGGCGCGGGCAACCTGATCGCACTGGCGCGCGCAAGCGTTCCGGCCGAGATGGTTTCCATGCCGTTGGCAGGCGCCGCGGCTCCCGTCACGCTGCTCGGCTCGGTCGTTCAGCACGCCGCCGAGTGCATCAGCGGCATCACCATCCACCAGCTTGCCAAAGCGGGCTCCCCCATCGTGTGGGGCGGTGCTCCGGCTATCTTCGACATGCGCAAGGGCGGCACGCCGATGGGCGCCATCGAAACCGCCATGATCGACGCTTCATACGCGCAGGTCGGCAAGTCGCTGGGACTGCCTACGCACTGCTATCTGGGCGCGACCGAATCCAAGGTAGTGGACGCGCAGGCTGGGATGGAAAGCGGCATGAGCGCACTGGTCGGTGCGCTGGCAGGTGTCAACATGATCTCGGGCGCGGGCATGCTGGACTTTTTAGCCTGTCACAGTCCCGAAAAGCTGACTATTGACGCCGAGGCCATCGGCATGGCCAAACGCATGCTGGAAGGCGTTCAGGCGCGGACCGAGACGCTTGCTACCGCTATGTTCGAAGGTATCAACTTCAAAGGCGACTTCCTCAAGCAGCGCGTCACCCGTGAGTTGTTTTCGCAAGAGCAGTATCTCCCCTCCAACGTGATCGACCGCGATTCGATCCGTGGCTGGCAACAGTCCGGGAGCCTGGACACCTTCGCCCGCGCTAAGGTTCGCACGCAGCAACTGCTGGACGAGTACCAGCGTCCGCAAATTGATCCCGCCCATGAGAAAGAACTGGTCGGCATGGTCGCAAGCCTCGCCAAAAACGCTGGCATGGATACATTACCCGCGCTGGATTAACAACCCTATCAATGCTGTTTAGGTGACAGTCACTTTAAAAGTGACTGTCACCTTTTTTATTAGAAACCGTTAAAATACTTCATGCTTATTCGTGTAATTCGTGGACAAATCAGGAGACAACATGCTCAAACAAGCACATGCACTCACCGAAGAAATCATCGAATGGCGGCGCGACTTTCACATGCACCCCGAAACCGGATTCGACGTCCAGCGCACGGCGGGAATTGTCACAGACGAGTTGGAAAAACTGGGGTACAGAGTCAGACGCGGGGTCGGGAAGACCGGGGTGGTCGCAGACCTGGGCAAAGGTGGTCCGCTGGTCGCCATCCGCGCGGATATGGATGCGCTGCCTTTGCAGGAGATGAATGAATATGAGTACAAGTCGCAGGTAGACGGCAAAATGCACGCCTGTGGACACGATTCTCATACAGCCATGGCACTGGCCGCCGCTACCATTTTTGCCAACGAAGATTTCCCCGGAACGATCCGTTTCCTGTTCCAACC
>JBAVJG010000359.1:0-1890 GCA_049687655.1 Anaerolineales bacterium
CAAGGGATTTGTCCACCAGATGCGCTAACAGTTCGAGGATATCTTTCTGCTCGACTCCCTCGCCCGAACAAACTGCTTCAGCGGCATTCAGCGTCCAGCCACCTGAGAAAACGGACAGGCGGCAGAATAATTGGCGCTCTTCTTCCGATAGCAGTTCGTAACTCCAGTCAATGGCCGCACGCAACGTCTGGTGACGCGACTGGGCAGTTCGATTGGTAACTGTGAGTAGTTGAAAGCGGTCTTCCAGGCGCTCTGCAATCTGTTCCAGGGACATTGTTTTGATGCGCGCTGCCGCCAGCTCAATCGCCAGGGGAATGCCGTCGAGCTGTTGGCAAACCTGGGCAACGGTAGAAGCGTTCTTTTCATCTAATGCGAAATCGTGTCTAACTCCGCTGGCACGATCTATGAATAGGTTTATCCCCTCGTATTGCATCAACAAATCCACAAGGGTTATGCTTTGCACATCAGGCAGGGACATTGTCGGCACTTGCCATACGGTTTCACCTGCCAGGCCTAATGCCTCGCGGCTGGTGGCAAGGATCTTCAATTCTGCACAGGTGAGCAACAAATATTCAGCTAGTTGTGCACAAGCTTCGATCAAATGCTCACAATTGTCGATAACCAACAAAATTTGTTTTTGGTACAGGAAACCAGCCAGTATCTCGGTCAACGGTTGATCAGAGCGGGTATCAATTCCAAATGCCTTGGCAACAGCAGACGGGACCAGTGTGGCATCCGAAAGCGGGGCCAGTTCCACCCACCAAACGCCATCCTTGCATGAATCGATCAGGTCGGTAGCAGCATGGACGGCGAGGCGCGTCTTGCCACTGCCGCCTGCTCCTGTCAGGGTGACAAGCCGTTCATTCAATAACAACTGCTTGATCTTGGCCAGTTCACGGTTCCGCCCCACAAAACTGGAGATAGGGATAGGCAGATTGGTTATCCTCGCTGCCAGGGAAGGCACATCAGAATCGGCTTGTTTAATCCACTCATACAAAGCCCGGGTTTCTCGGGCAGGTTCTACGGCCAGTTCTGCTTGCAATGCACGTTGGCAGGCATCATATTGTCCAAGCGCTTTGTTGCGATCCCCCAGGGTTACATAACAGAACATCAGGTGTTGATGTGCACGCTCGTTGGCCATATCAATGACCAAGATGCTCTGTGCATATTCGATTGCAATTTTGTATTCACTTTGCGCCCGTGCTTGCTCAACTGCACGCAGCATAACATCCAGATAAAGTTTGCGGTAATGCTCGCGCAAAGGAAAGACCCATTCATCATAAAGGTTGGAGAGTAGATCGCCTTGATATATGATTTCATTGCATCGATGTAAATCAGGGGATGGGTCGGTGAGAAGTTCCTTTGCCAGATTTTCGATGTGGAGTACATCAACCCATAAGGGGAAGGCGGAGTTGAGTTGAACATTTTCGCGGTCGGCAAGTACGATCTTACTATCGATATATTTGCGCAGTAAAGTAAGTGCCTTGCGAAGTGAACCACGCGCCGCAGCAGAAGAAGAATCTCCCCAAAATAAGGTAGCAAGTTTCTCCCGAGTATGCGCACCGGGATGTAATATCAAATAAGCCAGCAGGGAATCAGTTTTTCGAGTAGGCAGGCGAATGGATTGCGTCCCATATTCAATATGAAAAGCCCCCAACATAAAAACGCAATGCGATTTCGAAGAAGGAGGTGTACGAACCATTAAAACTCCTTCTGGCTACCCCACAGGGAACTACCAGGCTCAGGACGGTCGATGAACAGCTAAAAAACGGTATCTACATAATACAATGAGAAACATCAAATGTAAACCGGGCTTGCATTTTTTAGATTTTCTTCAGGTGCAAAACATTTAGGGTTTTACGATAAAATTTCTATAACGAATTCAGAAGG
>JBAVJG010000360.1:0-2903 GCA_049687655.1 Anaerolineales bacterium
TCCATAGTACGGCCAGCAGACCCAGGGTCCATGCCCGAAGCGTCCTGTTGGGTGTGAAGGGAGCCTTGGGGAGAAACGCTTTCCGCCTTGCCAGCGTCCACCACCACAATCCGATCATCAGCGTTTCCAACACGAAGAAAGTGTATTCCTCCAGCGGAACGTAGCCAAACACAATGCCTGTAACCAACTCCGGGTTGTAATACCACACTCCCGTTGCAACAAGGTAGTTGTCCCAGGGCGTGGTGTAGATAAGTGCGATAAGAATGTGGATCAGAATGCCGCGCCAAGTTCTGGTTTGGTTTAACCCGGGCGTAGATCTATCCTTCTCATGTCGGTTGACGAAGAGCAAGAGCAGGATGGGGATTACAAGAAAGCGAAGTAGGAAACCGAAGTAAGTCATAAGTAAGTGCTTAGAGAATTAGTGGGTAGAGAACAGCAGGTAAATGGAGTAGAGAACTAATCTCTATTCTCTAGTCTCTGCTTTCTACGAGTCACACGCATTAATATCCCTGGCCGCGGTTCCAGCGTCGCGCCCATGTGGGGATGGATATTGTCCGCGTTGA
Organism: Anaerolineales bacterium; assembly: GCA_049687655.1. GTDB lineage: Bacteria > Chloroflexota > Anaerolineae > Anaerolineales > Villigracilaceae > JAABUE01. The sequence goes on from JBAVJG010000360.1 coordinate 564, forward strand.
GCGGGATGAATTCGAAATTCTTGAGCAAATAAGCCAGCACCAGCCGCGCTTCGGCTTGGCCGAAGGCCGCACCGATGCAGGCGCGCGGTCCGCCGCCGAAAGGAATATAGGAGAAGGGCGGCGTTTTGCGCCCGCGCTCGAAACGCGCTGGGCAGAAATCATCCGAGTCTTCCCAGATGGATGAATCACGCTGTGTCAGATAGATCGAGTAGAACATGCGCGAACCCGCCGGGACGGTGCCGCCCTCGAACTCCATATCTTCTATCACCGTGCGGTTGCCAATGTGGATGGGAGGATACAGCCGCAAGGCTTCCTTGATGACCTGGTCTAGCAGGGGAGGGCGGTCATCGTGTTCAAGTTCGGATACCAGTTGTGCGTGGATGTCGGGATGCCCTCCGAGCTGCGCAAAGACCCAGGCCAACAGGGCGGTGGAGGTGTCGTGCCCGGCGATCAGCATGGTCAGCATCTGGTCGCGGATGGTGTTGTCGTCCAGGCCGGCATCGATCAGGTGCTGGAGCAGGTCGGATGGTGGACGGCGGATGGTGGACGATGATTCTGGATTACCTTCGGAAGAATTACGGTCTACGGTCAACCGTCTACGGTCGGCAATGATGCTGTAAAGATACTCATCCAAAACCCGCAAATGCTTTTTGTACCCGAACCTGGGGATTTTCCGCCACAGAATCCATGCGCCGGGCGAAATGTACTTGATTGCCTTCAGGATAGGCGTCCAAAGACTTGCTAAATCATCCCAAACATCTTTGTTGAAAAGCGCCTGCATGATGATCAGCAGAGCGATCTTGCGACTTTCAACCAGCATATCCAGGGTTTGGCCATCTTTCCATTCGCTGGTAACGCGCTCAGTTTGAGACAACATCATTTGCGTATAACCACTAAGCTGAGAAGGATGCAGGGAAGGTTCCATCAACTTGCGATAGTGATCGTGTTCTTCGCCATCGGTGACCAGCACGCCGTGCCGCAACAGATCTGTGACCGGGTCGTGATTGCGCCAAAGGACTTTATCGCGTTCGGTTACCAATACCTTGCGATTGGATTCTGGGCCGAAGACGACATATGGTTTGAACCCTGGCAAGGGAATCTGAAAAAAACGCCCCAACTGTTTGGCCATGACTTTCAATGGCCCCAACGGGCTTTTATTTTTGATAAATGATTGCAAGGCCAGCCGGCCGGTTTCGGAGTTAAGTTGTTGATTCATGGGCTAATTTCGAAAATTTGTATGCTTCAAGCGTGCGTTTGCGTGCAGTTTGGTGGTCCACAATCGGCGTGGGATACTCCGGCATGTCAATGCACAGTTCCCAGGGGGCGTGAATTTCTTTTTCATCAAATCCTTGTAATTCCGGCACCCATTTACGAATGTAGTCCCCGTTCGGGTCGAATTTCTTCGATTGCAGGATCGGGTTGAAGATGCGGAAATATGGTGCGGCGTCGGTGCCGGTTCCAGCCGTCCACTGCCAACCGCCGTTGTTGGACGGCGGGTCGCCGTCCAACAGGTTTTCCATGAACCAACGTTCGCCCCACTGCCAGTTGATCAGCAAATCTTTCACTAAAAACGAGGATACGATCATGCGAGCACGGTTATGCATCCAGCCGGTATCGCGCAGTTGGCGCATGGCTGCGTCAACAATAGGGTAACCTGTCTTTCCTTCTTTCCATCTTTCGAATTCGCTGACATCATTTCTCCATCGGATATTGACCAGCGCTGGATTGAACGCTTTCTGGCTGACATTTGGAAAATGATACAGGATTTGGATGTAGAACTCGCGCCAGATAAGTTCATTCAACCAGACTTCCGCCCCTTTGCGGCTTTCCGCATCTTCCGTCGATCGAATAGCCTGCCGCGCACTATGGACAGCTTGTCTCAGCCCGATCATCCCGAAGCGGATGTAAGGTGAAAGAGCAGATGTGCCCTCCAAATCCATACGGTTCCGGTTTTCGTTATAAGCATAAATCTTTTCTTCAAGGAATGTTTTTATACGAAGTTGCGCTTCGGTTTCGCTGGCCGGGAACAGATCGATAGCGGTGGCTTCAGGGATAGTTTCGGTTTGGATGTCCGCCGGAGTTTCAATATGCTCGGGCGCGGTCGTGATGCCCATACTTTCCGGTAAAAGGGATTTCCATTTTTTGGAGTAGGGCGTATAGACAGTGTACGGGGTTCCATCCGCCTTTTTGATGAATTCGGGATGTTGGACAATCTGTCCCATGACCAGTTCCAGCGGCAGTTCGCGCGCGATTTTCGCATCTCGTTGGCGAGCGTAAGGTGTGTAATCATCTTCGGCAAAAATAGTAGATGCGCCGGTTTCAGTTAGCAAGGCACGTAAC
>JBAVJG010000361.1:0-5412 GCA_049687655.1 Anaerolineales bacterium
CCAGGGGAGCAAATTCTCCACCGTTGAGTTGATCCTCGCTGACAATACGCTTGGGGTCGCGAATGTAGATGCAGCCGCCCGAGGCCAGTGAGAACAAGTTTCCCCCGGGATAAGGCTCATCAAGATCGACGATCTCGCCCTGATCGGTAACGCGAATCCCATTCAGGATGACAAAACCGCCCTCGTGGTGCGGGTCACCGGCCATGAAGGATTCAGCCAGATAGTCGAGACAGGTGCCGTTGATGACCACCCGCGGTTTGCCGACCGCATTGATCATCGGTCGGCCGGCTGCATTCCCCAGAATGTAGACCTGGCCGCCCTTGGCTGCATAGCCAAACGTCTGGCCTACGTCGCCATGCACAACCAGCTTGCCCGACTTCATGATCTGACAAAGCTGGTCCTGCGCGTTGCCGTGCACGTAGATTTCCATCCCATCCAGGCCGGAGGCCAGGTAGTCGCCTGACGAGCCGTATACATCAATGCGAACTCCGCTTGAATCTGCGCCAAAGCCGTTGCCAATGAAGCGATGTCCGTGTGCGTTCGCGACAACGAAATTGCAGAAACCGCGTTTGTGCAATTTCACCAATAGCAAAGCCACCGAATGCTCCCCTTCTGGCTTGAATCCGCGTGCATCTATGACGGCAATTTGATCTGGGTGAGCAGGCACGGGTAGTGATTGATTCGAGGATACGAATTCATACATCTCATTGGGTGATCCCTTGATGCACTCAAAAGTCTGTTTAAGTGCCTCATCGCATAAAGCGACTAGACTGCTCCTACGCATCTTTCCGGTTGGATAACGACGGTCGATGAGATGGGTGAGCACCTGGATAGCGCGTTTTCTTCCCACATCCGAATCCACATCCTGCACAAGCGCTCCCAGAGCTGCTCTAAAACCGACATAATCCCATGCAGGGATGTGCTTCTTGAACCAGTCCGACAGCTCCGCAGCATTCAACACAGGTAAAGCGACAGGCGCCAATTTCTTACCGGGGTTGCCATTTCTTCGGTAGGGTGGATTAGATGAATCGACACCGACTTTGCGACCGAATTTATCGGTACAAACCATTTTCGCGGAATCGCCTTCGGGAGTGATTGAAAAGATAAAGGCACCGCCATCCGTATGGCTGCCGCCGCGAGCGTTCCAGTAACGGTCAGCGCGTGACCAGAAACGGCTATCTTCCGCGGCAAGACTCTCCAGCGCCGCATCGATACCCTGTTTTTCAGAAGCAGCAAATCCAATCGAGGGCCCGTCCTTACCAACTTCTTGCAGGGCAAAAACCTGCGGGCGCAGCATGCTCGTATCGGTGATACCGATCAGGCGGTAGGCTTCCGATTTCACGTCGCTGGGCGCGGATTGGGCGATCAGGAAGAACCAGGGTCCATCCGGCGAACTGTGCATGTGCGTGGTCTGCAATAGTTTGTAGAGCTGCTTCTTATCCTCAGGAAGTTTGGTGAAATCCCGTTCGGTTGTCGGTGCCAGGGACTCGATCACATATTCGAGGGGATATTCATAAACGCGGTGCAGCAAGTCGAAAACCTGCACCGATACCTCGGTATCCGTCAGGAAGAGCGGAAAAATATTGCGCTGTGCCAGATATTCCGAGATGGAAGCATAATTTGCAAAGTCGCCGTTGTGCACCAGCGCTTCGTTCAACCCCGCAAAAGGATGCGCGCCACCCGGGTGCCAGACACGTCCCTTGGTAGGATAACGGTGATGGCCGATCCAGACGTGCGCGTGCATATCTTCAAGCTGGTAATACTTAACCACGTCGTCACCGTAGCCGACCATCTTGAGCACTAAAAGATTCTTGCCATGCGAGAGCACAAAAGCCCGTGTATCGCCGGTGGAGGCATAGAACTGGGTGTTCAAGTTATAAGTATTTTGGAAGACGATTTCATCCTCCACTTTGCGCTGGGGCATATCGCCCATATTGAATTCGGACCGGAACGATTCCACAACTTCCGGCTTGATGCGCACGAAATAATAAATGACTTCCGGCGGTGGCACATCCAGGCCATCCAGAATTGTGTAATCGTCGATATGTGCCTGCTCGCGGACATGATCCACATCGAAGGTGGTGTATATGGAATTTTTTTCGACTTCAGCCCGAACGGATGGCTCGAGATAGGCCACAGCGATAAGATAATCCTCTTCCAACACTTTCTGGCTGACCCCGAATTCTTCTGGCACCAGACCAACTGCAGCGACGCCTCCGCCTTTACCGTTGCCACGGTTCCTCATCTGAATCAGGGACTGCAACAAATGCCGACCGGGGATCTTTTCCGAACAGGCGATCCCGATCACACCGCAACCACCCTCAGCGGCTTCATCGCGCGCGGCGGGGCTGACGTCGATTTTGGGTAATGTCTTTCTGGAAGTCAGTATTTTTTCAACAGTATTTTTTTTCGTCATAACTCACTTCCTGTAGACCAGCAAATCAGTCCGACCGCGTAACTCACGGATATCCTTGAGCCCCAGTCGACGCAAAATATCGCGTAACTGCCAGGCGAACGATTCATACATCTTCCCAATCCGCTCGGCTCCGGTTTCAGGATCGACCAGCAGCGACAGTTCCGGATCCGTGGTAGTCAGCCCAAAGGGACAGCCGCGTCCGCGTTCACAATTCGAGCAGCGCGTACAACTCAGGGCGATCAGGTCTGCCGTGCCCAGAATGACGCCGTCCGCGCCCAGCGCAATCGCTTTGGCGATATCGTAGGCGCTGCGCACACCGCCGCTAGCCATAACCACCACTTCATCGCGGATGTTTTCATTCAAAAGATATTTATGGACTTTAGGAATAGCAAATTCGATAGGCATGGCGATGTTTTTCTTGGCGATCTCCGGCGCCGCACCCGTGCCGCCATAGGAACCGTCCAGATGGACGATGTTTGCGCCAGCATAATAACTGCCTACAGCAACCATATCGACATCCACGGGTGTTGACACTTTCACGGATACCAACGCTGTCGGGTTAATAGTCTTGGCCCAATCGACGTGTTTTTTGTGGTCTTCTACCGAATAAACGGAGTGGAATGGGAAAGGCGAAAACAGACTCACCCAGGGCACGCTCTCGCGCATCTTGGCAACTGTCATCGTGGTTTTATCGCCCAGCAAGTGACCGCCCAATCCGGGCTTGGCACCCTGGGCGTACTTGAACTCAACGATGCGCGCATGCTGCACGGTCTCTTCCCGCACCCCAAACATGCCGGTAGCAATTTGAGTAATGATTTGATCTTTGTACTTCACCAGCGAATCCGGATAACCGCCTTCGCCGGTCGATGTGAAGGTAGACCACGCTTTTGCGGCCATTGCCCTGGCGAGCATGACCTGTTCACTGACGGAACCAAAGGACATCCCGCCACCATACCAGGGCACCGCGATTTCAATTTCTTTTCCAAATCCACGACGATTCAGCGGGATAGCAAGATTGATGGTTTCTGTTTCGGGAGTCCATCCTTCTTCAGGGAAGAACTTGAAATCCAGCAGATCGAATCCGCCGCCTGATTTTCCGGTACGATATTCCAGCCCGTTCTCAGGCGGATGCCCGGTCGCGGCCTGATGCCAGGTTGCCAGGATCAATTCAGCAGGCCAACGAGCATCGCCCATGGCTGGAGGTAAACCATTTTCCAGAGTTGGCCAATACTCGAACCCCTTTTCAAGGTGTTCTTTGTGCTTTTTTACGGAAGGTAGATGAACTATCGTTTCTGTTGTCATGATGTCACCTTATTCGTAGCCTTCAATTTCCGCAAAGGCTTCACGCTCGAGGTCGACCTGGAACATGGCCCGCCCCATTTCGCCGCGCAAACGGCGGACTTCGCGCAAGCCCATCGCGCCCAGGATTTCGAGCAACTGGTCGCGCCAGGCGGCGGTCATGTTCAGGGTGCGCTGGATGCCCCACTCACGGTTCAAGGTTTTGGGTAACGAAAACTGGCTCTCATCCCGATCCTGGCACTCACCCTCAAAGGTAGCTTGCATCGCCACCAGGAGGGGCGTATCTAAAGCGACCAGGTCCAGCCCGGCGATGATGGCCTTAGGAACATGCTCCGCGGCTACGATCCCGCCGCTGCCGATCAGGGTCACTCTGTCGCGCATGCTGGCTTCAACAAATGCCAGGTGTGCCTCTCGGATCAAATCGAATACAAAGCCTCCATCTTTGCCGCGGCCGTGGTAATCGGCGATGAAGTGGAAGACGTGTATTCCGTTTTCTGCATAGCTCAAGAGCGTTTCGCGGTCCGTGTAGGGCAGACGCAGGGCCAGGATGGTATCGGGATGTGAGGATTGGAGGACAGAAAGTAGAGATTGGAGAGTAGAGATTTGTGCGTTACCCAATTCTAATTCGATCATTTTCGGGATGAATGGCAAGTTCGAAACCTGATCCGCCTCGTTTACCTTGATGAGCGGGATTACATTCTCTAGATTAAATTTGGAACTCAAAATCTGTTCAATCGGGAGGATTGCCAGTGTTTCCGCCTGGGCGGCTGAGTCACTCAATATATCGGCGACCAGGCCTGAGGTCGCGGAAGGAGGCGGGGCGTCGTAAATGACAGGAATAGGTATCGCAAGGGTTTGCGGTGTTGTGCCTACCGGTTGACCCTCATCGTCGAAAACCAGGTAAGACGGTTTCTCGCCGATTTCTACAACCGTAGAGATGAACTCGCGGCCATGAATCCCATCTCGTGTTGGTCGCACGATCTCAGACATGTCGGTCCACATGCCGTCCCAGCCCTCGCCGCCAAACTTGCCGCGGTATCCGGCCCCTTTGACGGGGACACTGCCCGTTTCGGCTTCATAAGCCACAGCGCCGATATGCCCAAAATGGAAGTAGGCATCACCTAAAGCCTGAAAATCGGGGTTGTGAAGGATGGTGATGATCTCCGGGTGTTGAACGGTGCAGCGCAGGCAGCCCACGCAATGCTGAGGGCGGGGCGCGAATCCACCGATCGGTCCGGAAAACGTGCCGTACATACACGGACGGCTCATGATGGCTTTTACATCCCCGCGCTGATGGAATACCTCCCCAATCATATACTTGGCAAGCTGAAACCGGTTTACATCGACGATGAACCGATTCGGCCAGGGGACGATGTTGGGAACCGTTTCAGTTTTGATGTGATATCGTTTGTATCTGCTTGTGCTTCGAGGGATATTCTCCATCTATTTTTCTCCTAGGTTGATAGTTGTGCTGCCTCCCAGCCCAACAACGCTTTCTTGCGGATAGTTCCATACCGGTAATTTCCGAATTCACCCATCTTGCGGATGACGCGGTGACAGGGAATCAAGACCGCGATGGGATTGCGCCCGAGCGCCGTCCCTACAGCCCGGCTCGCACCCGGACGACCAGCCTGTTCGGCGAGACCTTGATAACTGGTCACGGCCCCAAGCGGGATCTGTAAGAGCGCTTCCCACAC
>JBAVJG010000362.1:0-9404 GCA_049687655.1 Anaerolineales bacterium
CATTACGTTGCTGTTCAATCTACCAATGATAAATTCAAAGAAACTTAGTTTACGATGTAGTAAGTCATAATAAACAAAAACCCCGTAACAAGGAGTTACGAGGTTTTAGGCTCCTGACCTAGGACTCGAACCTAGAACCTAGCGGTTAACAGCCGCTCGCTCTGCCAATTGAGCTAGTCAGGAAAGCGACCGTGATTATAAGAGGAAGGCAAAGGAGTGTCAAGTTAAATCACAATTGCGATGTCGTTGCGGGCACATTGGCAATCTCACGTTCGCAGACTCCTTGAGATTGCCACGCCTCTTACGGAGGCTCGTAATGACGTTAGGTAGTTTAGTATTTAATGGCACTCAACTCATGCAGCTTGTCGATCTTGTGGACGGCCTCGATGCGGCGGACAGTGCCGGTCAGGCCGCGCACGACCAGGCTGTCGGTGCGGGCGCCCTCACCAGTGTATTTGACGCCTTTGAGCAGTTCGCCGTCGGTGATACCGGTGGCCGCGAAGAAGACATCTTCGGAGGAGACCAGGTCGTCCATCGTCAGGATCTTTTCGAAGTCGTAGCCGGCTTCTCGTCCGCTGCGCAGTTCATCCTCGTCGCGCGCGTAGAGTTTGCCCTGGATCTCGCCACCCATGGCGCGCAAGGCGCAGGCCGCCAGCACTCCCTCGGGCGTACCGCCGATGCCGATCAGCACGTCGATGCCGGTGTCTGGTATCGCTGTCATCAAGGCGGCAGCAACATCCCCGTCCGGGATGAGGCGGATGCGCGCGCCCAGTTTGCGGATTTCGTCCACCAGACTATCATGACGCGGACGGTCCAGCACAATAGTGGTCAGGTCTTCGATATCCTTTCCCATGGCCCCGGCTATGATTTTCAGGTTCTCAGGTAAGGGCGCTTCGAAATCGATCTTGCCTTTGGCCTGCGGGCCGACGGCGATCTTATTCATGTAAACGAACGGGCCGGGGTCGAACATGGTATCGCGCGGCGCAATCGAAACGGTGGCAATCGAGTTGGTACGCCCGAACGCCAGCGGACGGGTGCCGTCAATGGGGTCAACAGCCACGTCAACTTCGGGGGGCTCGCCGTTGCCGACATGCTCACCGTTATACAGCATGGGCGCGTTGTCCTTTTCGCCTTCGCCAATCACGATCACGCCGTCCATATCGACAGAGCTGAGTATCAGGCGCATCGCCTCTACGGCAGCATTGTCCGCTTTTTCTTTTTCACCCCGTCCCATCCAGCGACCGGATGCCAGTGCGGCGGCCTCGGTCACACGCACGATTTCCAATGCCAGGTTTCGAGTTGGTTCGCTTAAGGTCATGTTGTTTTCCTCCTCAAATATCATTTTTATAAGATTCTCAATGCACACAATGAATAAGTCAGGTTTTTTCTCAGAGAGACATACATTTTATATCAAAAACCACTGAATGTAATAATATCCTATCACGGCCGCCCACAGCCAGGCATCCAGGCGGTCGAACGCACCGCCGTGACCGGGAATGAAGTTCCCGGAATCCTTGATGCCCGCCGGACGTTTGAACAGGCTCTCACCCAGGTCTCCCAGTGGGGCGATCACGCTCAGGATCAGGCCCAAAACTGCTCCCTGCCAGATAGTGATATCCAATGGGCCCCATCCCAATGGAGAATACGCAAATGCAAAAAAGCCGCCAAAAAGCGTGCCCGTGAAGACGCCAGCCCAGTAGCCTTCCCAACTCTTTTTGGGACTCAAACGCGGCGCCAGCCTGTGACGTCCATAAGCCCGGCCAATGCTATACGCGCCTGAGTCCGCCATCCAGACGGAGGGCAGCACCAAAAACATCCACCAGCCTCCGTTGGGCAGGTTGCGCAGGTCCAGCAGGTAGGCACCCACCCAGCCCAAATAGGCCAGGCCGGCGGCAGTGGCGGCAAAATCGAATACAGCTTTATCGCGTCCGCGCTCATAGGCAATCGCGTGATATCCGAGGGCCACCAATAGCAGAACTGAAAACACAACACTGGCATATTCGGGGAAAAAATCACGCGCAACCAGAATCAAGAAAACGCCTCCAACGGTAATCCACGTTGAAGGTTCGAGCTGCATGGCGCGGAATAGCCGGGTATATTCATAGGCCGCCATCACGATAAAAAAGCCCAGGAAAACGAAAAAGAGCACGCCCCCAAAAAGCAATGCTGGCATACCAACTGCCAGCAGAACCAAAGATGTAATGAGTCGTTTAACCATGTACTTTGCCCACCGTCTCCGTTACCCCTCCAAAGCGACGGTCACGCTGGGCAAAGGCCTCCAGGGCATGGTGATACTCCTCTTTGTTGAAGTCTGGCCAGTAAATGGGGGTGATGTACCATTCCGAATAAGCCGCCTGCCAGATCAAAAAGTTGCTGACTCGCAACTCGCCGGAGGTGCGGATGATCAGGTCTGGGTCGGGGACTCCGGCTGTGTACATATACGTGCTGACCAGTTCATCATTGACTTCGTCTGCCGCAACGCCGTCCTCGATCATATGCTGGATGGCATTGACGATTTCATCCCGGCCCCCGTAATTGAAGGCCACGTTCAGCACCAACCGGTCGTTGTCCTTGGTCAGCTTGATCGCTTTCAGAACCTTGGCTTGAATCTTGGGGCTCAAACGTTCCAGCCGCCCGATGTGCCGCAACTGGACGCCTTCCTCGTGCAATTCTCTCAATTCCTTGTCGATCACATCTTCGAGGATGCGCATCAGCCCCTGCACTTCTTCGGGCGGGCGGCCCCAGTTCTCGGTCGAAAAGGCATAGATGGTCAGGTATTTGACGCCGAACTCCACCGAGGCGCGGATGATGCGACGCAGGTTTTCGGTCCCGGCGCGATGCCCTGCCAGGCGTGGCAGTCCACGCGAGATGGCCCAACGTCCGTTACCATCCATAATGATGGCAACGTGAAGAGGAATCTTATCGGCAGGATTGTTTGATTGTGAATCGGTCATTCTGGGAAAATGTTTTCAGAGGTTAGACTTCCATGATCTCTTTTTCTTTTTCCTGGCCACGCTCATTGATTTCTTCTACAAAGCGGTCGGTCAGTTTTTGCAGATCATCTTCACCACGTTTTAATTCGTCTTCAGAGATCATTTTTTCTCGTTCGAAGTCACGCATGTCATTTTGTGTATCGCGGCGCACGTTGCGCACAGCCACACGAGCCTCTTCCAGACGGTTGTTAACCACCTTCACGAGCTCGTGCCTTCGTTCCTCGTTTAAAGGAGGCAGGTTCAGGTGTATAGACTTGCCGTCGTTATTGGGAGTCAGGCCCAGGTCCGAGGCAAGAATCGCACGCTCAACATCTTTTAATGTAGAAGGGTCATAGGGCTTGATCAGGATCGAGCGCGGCTCAGGCACGCTGATCGAGGCCAACTGCATGAGAGGGGTCGGCGTATCGTAATAGATGACAGAGAGCTTTTCCACGAGAGCAGGGTTGGCGCGTCCGGTTCGAATAACGGACAGGTCACCTTCCAAAGATTGGATTGCGCCTTTCATACGAACCTCAGCTTCTTTAAGGGTGTCATTTATCACCTTGGCCTCCTGATGATTTTAGATGTTTTACAATTAGGACTTACGCCGTTCGCGAAACGGTACCGAAAATAAGGGGCTTAACTACGCCTGCCCCTTTTTATTTTCAGGCTAGTTCCATTTTAAGAACGTTGTGCCTAACAATATAAGGATACCCCAAAATGCTGAATTTTGCTACGGGAATTGCCAGCGTGAGAGTTTTTTTTATGCTTTGATAGACTCTCAACACAAAAAGGAGAGACAGCACTCTCCTTTTCAAAAATCAGCAGCGCTTTCTATGCGGTAACCAACGTGCCTGTCTTCTCACCGTTCAGCACGCTGATGAGCGCCTGTGGGTCCCACAGGTTGAGCACCAGAATGGGGAGATCGTTTTCCATACATAAAGAGATGGCGGTGCTGTCCATCACTTGCAGACGGCGGTTGAGCACGTCGATGTAACCAAGTTGGTCGAACTTCTTGGCATCCGGGTTCGCTTTGGGGTCAGAGTCATAAACGCCATCGACCTTCGTGGCTTTGATCAGCACATTGGCATCGATTTCCATAGCGCGCAATGCAGCGGCGGTATCTGTAGAGAAATAGGGGTTGCCAGTTCCGGCGCTGAAGATAACGACGCGCCCTTTCTCAAGGTGACGGATGGCCCGACGACGGATGTAGGGTTCGGCCACTGCGCGCATCTCGATTGCGGACTGAACACGGGTATATACACCGGCGCGTTCCAGCGCATCCATCAATGCCATAGCGTTCATCACGGTGCCAAGCATACCCATGTAATCGGCAGTGGCGCGGTCCATGCCACGGTCCAATCCCTGCTTGCCACGCCAAATATTACCAGCGCCGATGACAACGGCCACCTCTACGCCCATATCGAATACTTCCTTGATGCGGCTGGCAACAGCTTCCGTTTCAGACACGTCAATACCGAAACCGGATGGGCCGGCCAGGGCTTCCCCACTGAGCTTAAGTAAGATACGTTGATATTTCAATTTACTCATATGTTCACTCCGCTCGCAGTCTATCACGAGATAATAAAAAAGGCCAACCCGAAGGTTGGCCTGGTTGACTACCCACCAATACTTTCACCCAGCTCCCAACGCTGGAAGCGCCGCACAATGATGTTTTCTCCCGTTGTGCCTATAGTCTGAAGGACAAGATTCTCAACGGTCAGGTCCTCATCGCGGATGTAGCTCTGACGCATCAGGACAACTTCATCCTTGAATTTTTCGAGACGTCCAGACACGATCTTTTCCATCACGGCTTCAGGTTTGCCCTCTTCTTTAGCGCGCGCACGTGCAATCTCCGCTTCATGCTCCAGGACGTCAGCCGGAATCTCTTCTTCCTGGACGTACTGTGGCGCTGAGGCAGCGATCTGCAGCGCGATTTCGTGCGCCAGCTTACGGAAGTCTTCCGAGCGGGCTACAAAATCGGTTTCGCAGTTGACTTCGACGATCACACCCACCCGGCCTTCGCCATGTGAATACAGTTCGACAACACCTTGAGAAGCGGTACGATCAGCGCGTTTGGCAGCGGTGGCCATACCTTTTTCACGCAATAAATCGACCGCTTTATCGAAGTCACCGTTTGCATCCGTGAGCGCCTTCCGGCAGTCCAAAATGCCTGCACCGGTTGCCTCGCGCAGCTCCTTGATCATTTCAGTTGTGATTTCCATATCTAACTTAACCTCGTTTGGATATTTTTACTCAGTTTTGTCTTCAGAGTCAGTGGATTCCTCTTCCTCCTCCGCTACCTCTTCCGATTTCTTTTCTTCTTCTGTGGCTTCGTCCGGTGTCGCTACTTCTTCAGCCGCTTCTTCTGTGCTATCTTCAACATCTTCTTCTGGCGTTTCTTCTGCAGCACCTTCTAGTGTATCTTCAGCCGCTTCTTCTGTGCTATCTTCGACATCTTCTTCTGACACTTCTTCTGCAGCATCTTCCGATGTCTCTTCAGTGGCAGCTTCCGCTTTAACTTCTTCCACGGCGGGTGCTTCGGCGATCTCTTCTTTCGCTTTTCGTCCACGGCTCTTGGCTAACTCTTCTTCTTTTTCCTTCTCTTTCTCTTCTACTTCTTCCTCTTCTTCGTCTTCTTCAGCGGGTTTGCGACTGACGTTCAGCTTGGCCAGTGTGGCTTCGCCCAGCAGGTCTTCTTCTTCGATTTCCTGATCGTCTTCATCTATAACAAGGGCACCCGTAGCAGGAGCAGCTGTCTCGGATACAGGTTGAGCGGCTTCTTCGGCGGCCATTTCCTCATCTTTACGCATGGCTTTGCCTTCCAAAACCGCGTCAGCGACCTTGGCAACCAGCAGCTTGATAGCGCGGATGGCGTCGTCGTTCGAAGGGATTACATAGTCGATATCGAGCGGGTTGCAGTTGGTGTCGACCATCGCAATGATGGGGATGTTGAGCAAATTCGCCTCGTGGACAGCCGAATCTTCACGGCAAACGTCTACGATGAAAAGCAGGTCGGGCAGGCGCTTCATATCCCGGACACCGGAGAGGCGGCGCTCCAAACGAGCGATGTCGCGCTCAATGAGCAAGCCTTCTTTCTTGGTGAGGCGGTTGATCTCACCACTGTCACGTAACTTCTCCAGGCGTTCAAGCTCCTGGACGCGCTGGTAAATCGTGGACCAGTTTGTGAGCGTGCCACCCAGCCAGCGCTCGGTGACGTATGGCATGCCACAGCGGGTGGCCTCGTCCAAGATGGTCTCTTGCGCCTGACGCTTGGTGCCAACGAATAGAATGGTACCGCCCTCCGAAACTTTGTCACGGATGAGGCTATGCGCCTGGTTGAGCAATTTTACAGTTTGCTGCAGGTCAATAATATGAATACCGTTCCGCTCTGTGAAGATGAACGGTTTCATGCGTGGGTCCCACTTGTTGGTACGATGTCCGAAATGGACGCCGCTTTCAAGCAGGGCTTTCATAGATACAATGGCCATAGGGAAACCTCCTTCGCGTTTGGCCTCCGCTCCGTTCAACCCGTCCGGCAACCACGTCTTCAAGTCCGTGGCACGCACCGGTCGGTCCGGGAGCGTGTGAGATTGGGGCACTTGTTGCCTGCCCCGGGCAGAATATGTCCCGCCCAATTCGGACGGGAGCGGCAAGATTATACCATAGCTTATGATAGTAAGCATTCCAATCAGCGGCATGCGACATGGCCGATCTCGCACCGGTGAAACTACGCGACCTTTATCAGGGCATCTTTGGTTCCACCTGGAGGCTGGCCATCTTTATCGGGCCACTGCTGGGCGGATGGGTCTATGAGCAGCTTGGCGCAGGCTTACTTTGGAGCGGTTGCCTGGCTCTGGGCCTGTTGCTAGCCTTAGGTTTCCTGGCGATGCGCGCTCCTGTCAGACGCCGCGCGGAAGAAAGCACTTTGCATAGGTTTCAATAACCGTTTTCAAGAAGGTTTTTTCAGCTATAATTTCCGAACTATATTTTGACAGTCATATGGTTAGGACTTACGCAGCTTGGAAAAGGTTACCGAAAATAAGGGGGCGTGCTGCGCATGCCCCTATATTTTCGGGGTTCTCTCATTAAACTGCGTAACTCCTAATGGTAAAACCTTCAAGGGTTACGCCGTCGAATAGAAAAGCCCGAAATAGGCTTCGGAATCTTTTCGCAATCAGTGTAAGTCATCACCTTATTAACCGGGCGAATTTTCACAGACCAGAAAGGAGCGCTGTTATGAACAAACTTTCCCTTTGGATCCGCCTCCCCGTCACAGCCCTCGCCGTTTCCGCGCTTACCGCGCTGGTAGTATCCCTTTTCGGGTGGTTGAGAAAATGGGGAGTTGTCGAATTCAGCAACGGCATGTTTTACGCCGGGATGATCGCCATCTTTATTGCAATAATCTTCTCGTTCAACCGGAAAAGCACCCTTCCCGATTACTACAAACCGAAAACCGCGTCAGCTAAAAACGAACCCGATGGTGACGGGATCATGCTCTGGGTCCAGGATATGAATCGTGGGTACAATGCCTTTCTCTTAATGACCCTGGTCGGGGTTTTATTGATCGGCTTGTCGGTATGGATCGCATCTTACGTTATCTAGATCATGGCCCGCGATTACAACACCTCTCCCACTGACCACCAACGCCGGCCCGAGCATCAACGCGACGATGACTGGATCCGCGCTTATCTGCAGGAAGCACAGGTTGGACACATCGCATCGACCTGGGACGATCAGCCGTTCCTGAACCCCAGCACGTTCTGGTACGACGAGGCGGAGCAACGCATCATCTTCCACTCGAACGTTGCCGGGCGCGTGCGTGCCAACCTGGAACGCAACCCTAAAGTCTGCCTAGAAGCCAGCGAACTGGGGAAATTGCTGCCGTCCAACATCGCACTGGAATTCTCCCTGCAATACCGCAGTGTGATGGTTTTCGGCACGGCGCATATTCTCGAAGATGAGAAAGAAAAACGAGCGGCGCTATACGGCCTGATCAAGAAGTATTTCCCGGAGATGGAAGCTGGAAAAGAATACCGTCCCATCACGGATAAGGAACTTAAACGCACAACGGTGTACGCCATTGAAATTGAATCTTGGAGTGGAAAAGAAAACTGGAAAGACAAAGCTGACCAGTCGGATGAGTGGCCCGCGTTGGGGGAAGAGTGGTTTGAGTAATTCCAAGTCCCTTTAGAATCCATGTCCGCCGGGGACTTAAATCCCCGGCTGCGCGTACGAAACTTGCTTTGCAAGCTAAATCCCCAAAAGGGGGGTAAGCCGCTGGAGGTGGCTTCGTATCATAGCCCGGACGTTGACGTACGGGCGACTGGTATTTACAGGGGATCGCAATAGCCCTTGACAAATCCCGTATTTATTCTATAATTTAGAACATATTAGGAGCAGCCTATGGAATTCCTGACCCGCATAGAAGAAATCCTCTTACTGACCGTTCACCGGCTAGATCCCGAAGCCTATGGCGTCACTATCCGCGCCGCTGTGGAAGAATTGCTCGGCAAATCGGTTTCGGTCGGCGCGGTGTATGTACCCCTGGATCGTCTGACCGAACGCGGCTACCTCGAAACCAGCTACAGCGACCCCACCCCGGAGCGAGGCGGACGGCGCAAGAAGTACTTCAAACTCACGCAGAATGGGCTAAAGATTTTGGGTGAAACCAAATCCCTAAACGATGCGCTCTGGGAAAATGTTCCAAGTCTGGATCCGGCCTGATGACAGATAACACTTCCCCACAACGCGATTTCTTCCAACCGCCGAAGCTGGCCGAGCGCATTTTGTCCATGCTATTGACCCCGGAAGATAGCGAAACCGTACTGGGAGATTTTGCGGAACTCTGCAACCAGCAGAACAGCCAGGGACAAGCGGATACCTGGTACTGGAAAGAAACTTTCCGCTCTGCTCCCGCCTTGCTGGGACTCAAACTATCCCGCCTATTCGAAAGGAGTTTTACCGTTATGAACAAGAACATGGGACTTCACAACAAAAATTTCCTGTGGATCAGTCTGATCGCCTTGATCCCCGCCCTGATGCTGATCATTCCGGGCGTCTTACAAAGTTTGTTCGGATATTTTGGTCCGAACAATGCTTTGGATACGATGTATGTAAATGCCCCATACCTGGAAGTTTTGCGCAACCCGGTCATTCTGTTGGGCGGCCCGCTCCTGGCCTTCCTTCTGAACCTACTCCCGGCCCTGAACCTGCGCTTTGAGCGCCAATTCGAAGGCCTGACGAGCGTGATCACCTTCAAACCTGCCCTCCTCCATTGGGCAATTATCGGGATGAGTCTGCTGATGGTTGGGATTATCCTGATCTATGCTCTCTTCGAGAATTTCGGACCTATCTAAAATTATCAGTCGACTCATTCTGTGCGCCAGGTGTTCATCATCTAGCGTTTTTTATTGAGCTTATCGAAACCTT
>JBAVJG010000363.1:0-6495 GCA_049687655.1 Anaerolineales bacterium
GCGAGCGAAGCAATCTCCTGAGAGCAGAATTTTCCCGTTTAGGTGGAGATTGCTTTGGCAAAAAACGCCTCGCAATGACATCCCCTTGGGATTTTGACCGTAAAAAAATCCAAATGCGATTGCCCTATCTCCAGGGGAGCATTCAAATATTGAAGGTTCATTTCCGCCAAAACCGCAGGGGGATACCCTGACGGGCACACGTTAATCCCCCGGCTAATCATAGGAAGCCCCTTACGGGGACTTAGCCCGCAAAGCGGGCTTCGTAAGCATAGCCGGGGAGCGGTCACGGAGTGCGATTCTACAGAATTTGAATGCTCCCTTCTCCAGGAGTGCCTACAGAGTGCTGTATAAATATCCGAACCAGAATCCTGGTTTCTGTATGCAATTCGTTAGATTCGAGTTCGGGTTTCCTCCGTATTCTTGCGTAAGTCCTGACTATGTCATCCTGAGCGCAGCGAAGGATCTCCCGCGCAGGGCACGGAGATTCTTCACTCCCTGCGGTCGTTCAGAATGACAAAATGTACACCGGATTGCGGCTCAACTGTGACAGGTTGACCTCTAAAAAGGTGGAACGCAGCCCGAAATTGGTGGCGATGGTCGGTTGGTTGATGGTCGTGGCGGTATTTTACTCCATCGCGTCCCAGTGATATTCCACATCTGGTTCGGACTCAGGTGCAGGACTGGTGCCGAGTTTGACAATCCGGAAGCCGTTTTTCTCATAGAAAGCGCGGCCGTTGGTATTGATCTGGAGCGTATACAACCAGAGATGTTCTGGTGACAGAGTCCGGGCGTGCTCGAGTAAGGCTTGTCCCAATCCATGGCGTTGGTGTTCTGGGTTTACGTACAACTGGTCGATTAAATCCCCGGCAATTGCCATGAAAGCCGCCGGGGCCCCATTTTCTTCCGCAATCCAAACATCGTTGTTTGCCAGAATCACATCGCGGAAATAGGCCTTGTCCTCTTCGAAGGTATGACCTTTCCTGCGTTGGAAATCCGGGAAGGCCTGCTCCCTGGCCCGCCGCCAAAGGGTTGTGACCGCTTCAAAATCGTCAGATTTGTATGGGCGAATTAAGAAATCTTTCACAGAAATTCTCCAGGCAGCAAGTATAATCTTTAAAGCAGGAGTTACGCAGTTTAATGTGAGAGGTTCGGAAATAGGGGCTGCGAGCGGCGCTCGCAGCCCCTATTTCCGGCACCTTTTTGCGGACTGCGTAAGCCCTATAAAGAAAGTGTTCGGTAATTCAAAACACCTTTTTCCTTCATGTCACGCGTGAGGAGCGACACTTGCACCGCACTGCGTTCCCCCCCGCCGCTCCGCTTAGGGGACAGGAATAGTGCCGTTCAGGTGAGCGACGAAGCCCGCCCCCCTCCCGAAGGACATCCGGTTTGTGGTGGGTTGTACTACATTATTTCTGAAATGCGAGTAATTACTGAACTCTTTCAAACATCATACTTGAAAGGGAGACAATCTATGAAAATCGTGACCGACTGCGCTGCGGATATGTCCCTCGACGAACGCGAGCAACTGGGAATCGTCGAGGCCCCGCTCTATATCCATTTCCCGGAGGGTGAGATCAACTCCGCCGATATGACCCCGGATGAATTCTACAACCGCCTGGAGGCCATGCGACCGGAGATTCCCACCACGGCGCAACCCTCCAGCGGCATGTTCGCTGAGCTGTACCAGAAGCTGGCCGAAACCAGCCAGAACATCCTGTCTGTGCACATTTCATCCGGCCTGAGCGGGACCTTCAACTCGGCGCGTTTAGGCGCGGAGCAGGTCAAGGAAGCGGTCGTCAACGTACTCGACACCATGACGCTTTCCGGCGGCGAACGTTTCCAGGTGCTGGCGGCTGCCATGGCTGCCAAAGCCGGCTGGGGTATGGAGGCTATCAAGGAGCGCCTGTCATCCATCCGCGAGCAGACCGAAGTGATCTACACGCTCGAAACGCTGGAATACCTGGCGCGCGGCGGGCGCATCGGACGCGTGCAGGCCTTGATGGGTGCGGCGCTCAAGATCAAACCCATCATCCGCGTGGACCGCGCAGACGGCAAGTACAGCACCGTCAGCAAGAGCCGCACCATCCCGCAGGCCATGGAAAGCATCGCCGACCACTTACATGAAATGTATCAAGACACCCCCGTGTGGATCACCGTGCTGCACGGACGATTCCATGAGGGCGCGGATAACATGTCCAAGATATTGTCTGAACGTCTGAACGCGGCCAAAGTCGAAGTGATGCGCATCTCCCCTGTGTTGGGTGTGCACACCGGTCCGGGCATCGTCGGCGCGGCTGTCGTCCCGATGAAGTTGATGGAAGGGATTGAATGACCAGTAATCAGTGATCAGTTTTCAGTGATCAGAATTTGGAAACGAGTAACGGGATGGTACCTTGTTACTCGTTTTTTTTGGTTCTTTGGGGATTTCCGCCGTTCGCTGCGCGAAGACGCAGTGGTAGATATCCAGATTTTTTCACGGAGAATCCTAGAGGGCCTTTTTTTTGTTTGTTCAATAATGTTAGAATCGTTGATCGGTTTACGCTATGCATAGGAACGCTTCTTATGGAACTGACCACAGGTAAGATACGCAACTTTTTTGTATTCTCCAGCTTGACCAGCGTGGCAGGTTTCATCGCTGCTGTCGCAGCAGGGATGTCCAATCTCAGTATGCTGCTGGTGGGAGTACTTTTCCTGGCGCATTTGGCTGTGCTCTGGACAATCCGAAAAGAGACTGGCCCCGGCTTAGCGCTCCAGGAGTGGATGCAAAAGCCTGCCTTTGTACCGGTCGGGTTTTTGTCCTTGACATCCATTCTCAGCACGGGATTAGGCTTTTTATCATGGATTTTCCTGTTCGGACCCGCTTCCCAGGTGCGCGAAGTGTTGATCCAGTTGAGTCCGATGATTGGTTGGGGCGTGGTGGTGGCTGGTTACCTGCTGGCAGGCCTGGGAGGAGTCCTGAACGCGGGGGGCGAGAAGCGGGACGGATTGTTGATCGGCGCCGTCCTGTTCTCGGTCATGGCTCATTTATTCCTATTCTGGTTATCGTCCCAGATCTTCTCGTTCACGATTGACGATGCCTATATCACATTCCGTTATTCGAAAAATCTGGCGAGGGGATTCGGACCGACCTTCAATCCGGGCCTGCCACCTGTGGAGGGATACACCACCTTCCTGTGGATGCTGCTAATGACGGCGCCGCATTTCATCGGTGTGAACGTGGCCACCTTTTCGAAGATGGCTGGCACCCTGTTAACCTGCGGAACGTTCGCCCTGATCTCCATGCTGACCTTCACACTGACCAGGGAATTCTCGCTCAAAGCGCGGCTGTTTTTCGGGTCATTTGGAGCCTTTCTGCTGGCCAGTCTGCCCATCACCGCCACCCACGCCGTCTCCGGGATGGAAACGGCATCGTTCACCTTCTTGATCGGGTTGATGGTTTATATGGTGAGCGTGGGGCTGCTGGACAGGTCGCGTTTGCTGTTATGGTCACCATTGGTGGGATTGGGAATTGGCCTGACCCGCCCGGAAGGCAACCTCATCGCCTTGCTGGTCCTGGCCTGTGGCTGGTTCTTCAGTGACCCCGCGCCGCGCAAACGGTTGCTCTGGTCCAGCCTGGGGCTGTACGTCCTACCCGGAACCGCTTATTTTCTGTGGCGTTATCTCTATTACGACCTGTTCCTGCCGCTGCCATTTTATGTGAAGGTGCTGCGCGGAACCCACTTGTTCTCAGGGGCAGGCCAGGTGGGTGCATACTTGCTCTACTTGCTGCCGGGTATCAGCCTGCTGCTCCTGGTCGGGCTTTTACGCACCCGCAAAGCCTATTTTGCTGTATTGGCGCCAGTCGCGTTCCTGCTGGTCTTCTATCTTTTTCCCGCGCATTCGATGGGATTTAACTGGCGTTTCATCTACCCGGCCACGCCCTTTCTCAGCATCCTGGCCGCTATTGGTGGGATTACCATTTTCGAGTCGCTGCGTGGCGTGATCCGGTCTACCAAAGCCTGGGAGCCGGTCCTGCTGGCGGGATTGTTCCTGATCGGCCTGGGCAACCTGGGCGACCTGGAGATCGAAATTCGGAACCAGAATTTGTACGCGCAGGGCATCAGCAGTTATAAGGCCTTTGGGACCGTGCTGAGCGAATACAACAGCCAGCATGAAATGACCCTGGCCATCGGCGATGCGGGCACCGCTCCGTATTATTCCGACTGGCAGGTGACTGACCTGTTCGGTCTGAACCACCGGGAAATCGCGCTTCAGACCGCCCTTCCGCATGAGTTGGTTTTCGACGAGCATCCGGCGGACCTGATCCTGCTCAGCGTGGGCGCCAACCCCAAGCGCATCTCGGACGAGCACGCCGGGTCGCAGGTCATGTACGAAGCAGCCCTCCGCCATGGCATGGCTCACATCGGGACCTTTACCTTCGGTCGCTTCAACAATATCTGGGTACTGGGCTATCCGGAGACAGAACTTACAGACTATCTTCAAGAAAATTTTGAATTCAAAGAGTAACGCTGAAATAAAAACGATTTTGTGTCAAGTTATACAGATGGAGAACTGGAACTACTGTCTGACTTCTTCGAAAAGTCTACAAAATTGTGGGAGGCAGAGCCCAGGAAGCTTCAAAATGCATCCCGTGCATGAACTGTGTAATGCAATCTGCTGGAGCGCGGGTCGAATCCAGCATAGACGGAGGGAAGATGAACACGAGCAAGCTGCAGAAGAGAATCATTAGCGCACTCACTATCCTGATAATCGTCCTGGTGAGTGCCTACTTCATCAGCGATGACGAGAAATCAACGCTCAATCCCGAGACACGCTCGACATTACCTGGCGAGTTCGTAGCACTGTCGAACGGGATGGTCCACTACGAACTTGACGGCCCGGAAGATGCGCCTGTCGTTGTGCTGGTGCACGGCTTCTCGGTACCCTACTACGTCTGGGACCCGACCTTCGAAGCTTTGACAGAAGCAGGCTTTCGCACCCTGCGCTTCGACCTGTACGGCCGCGGCTATTCTGACCGGCCTGACATAGAATACAGCCTCGACCTGTTCACCGCGCAATTGCAGGGCTTGCTTTCCGCCCTGGAAATAACGGAGCCGGTTTCGCTGGTGGGGTTATCGTTCGGAGGGCCGGTTGTGGCGAAGTATGCCAACGAGCATCCGGGCCAGGTGCGGGACCTGATCCTGATCGACCCGCAGGTGGCTCCGGTTTCAACGGGGGAAATCTTCCCGCTCAGCCTGCCCGGGGTGGGAGAATATATCATGGCTGTCTATATGGCGCCAGTGATGCTGCCCAGATCCCAGCCCCAGGACTTCTACAGACCCGAGCGCTTTCCGGATTGGGAGGCGAAGTATCGTGTCCAGATGCACTACAAAGGCTTCAGGAGAGCCATCCTCTCGACCATCCGGAACATGGTTGAAATGGATGCCATGGCCGAATATGAAGCGCTGGATGGGCAGGGGCTGCCTGTGCTGCTGCTCTGGGGGCGGGAGGACGAGACCATCGGCGCTGCGGACATCGAGCTGCTGCGCGCTGCGATTCCCGAGGCCGAATTCCATCCTGTGGAGGAAGCCGGTCACCTGCCGCACTACGAACAGGCCGGGGCAGTGAACCCGCTCCTGATCGAATTCCTGAGCCGCCCATAAGCCCCGTTTCTACATACCTTTTGATTCCTCACCACAACGGATTGCAGATCAGTCGCGGTTTTGTGATGGGACGCTTCCGGTTTCAACAACGCCAGGACGAGAGGTGAAGGGGGAAGCGTATTATATAATCAGGACTTACGCAGTTGAATGTGAGAGGCCCGAAAAAAGGGGGGGTGCGAGGGTATTGAATATTGACTCTAAAAATCATATAATAAGTTTGCAACTCATCCTTCAAGGCCCCCTTCTCTGTAGAATAATTGGATATTAGCATCGATGACTTTGCCCGCATCCTGGCGGGATTTACACGTCAACACTTTGAGGGAGACGCTCCTGGTAAATTGGAAAGGAGAATAAAATGCCCACGTATATCAGTCTGTTGCGTTATACACACGAAGGCGTCAAGAATATCAAGGAAAGCCCCGCCCGGCTCGATGCGGCCAAGAAGCTCTTCGAATCGATGGGAGCTGACTTTAAAGCATGGTATTTGACCCTGGGTCAATATGACGCGGTTGCCATCACTGAGGGACCCGACGATGAAACGGCTGCCAAGTTGGTGCTTACGGTCGCTGCGCAGGGGAATATCCGTACCGAGACATTCCGCGCATTTACAGAGGATGAATATCGTAAGATAATTGCCGATCTTCCCTGAGTTTCAGTAAAAGACATTTGATATAGAGCGTCTCCCTCAAGTGTCTTTCTTTATCAAGGATTTGCCTGTTATTTCTCGATCACGATCTGACCTCCATCCTTCCCTGCTACACGGACCGTCCAACTGCACCACCTAGATGTCCTTTTCAGTCAGGTATTTTGGCAACCAGTTGCCCTCGGCAAGTATACGCAGCCTGATAAGGGA
>JBAVJG010000364.1:0-1597 GCA_049687655.1 Anaerolineales bacterium
CCGGCAAAAAACAGGCCCGCCATCCAGAGCATGTCGATGCGGGCGATGTTTGGGGAGAGGTCTGCTCCAACTGTTTTTTCGCGTCGATAAAAAAGGAAGGTCTGCACAGCCAGGATATAGATCCACAGCCAGGCCAGGATGGGTGCGTCGTTTTGCTGTGCCAGCAGAAAGATCAGGAGAGCGAACAACAGGCTGGTGAACGCGATGCGTGGCAGGAAATACGCCCAGTTCGGGGGATCCGAAATTATTTTCGGGGCTTGAATTTTTTCCTGTTTTTTCCACAGGGGAGTAAATGCCAGAGCGCTTAACAAACCGCCCCCTAGCAGATAGGGCGTAGCTACTGCAAGGTACAGGATGTTGACGATTTCCAGATGAAAATTTTCGTTCCAGCGCAACAACATCTGATTGGCATCGTTGATATCCCCGCGTTGGTGCGTCAGATAAATGCCGTTGACGATCAATCCCAGTCCAACCAAAAGCCAAAACCAGCGTCCGGGCAATGCATCCCTGACGCGGGATAAGAAGGTTTTGATCGAATCCATGTGGGGTAGTCGTTTTACCACGAAGTCACTATGCCACCAAGGCACAAATTAAAAAAATGTGGCTTCGTGTCTTGGTGCCTTTGTGTTTGGAAGTGACCGAGATTTTATTTCAATCCCAACTCACTGCGGCTGATGACCAGTCGCTGGATCTCGCTGGTACCCTCGTAGATCTCGGTGATCTTGGCGTCGCGGAAGTAGCGCTCCACCGGGTATTCCTTGCTGTAGCCCATCCCGCCGTGGATCTGGACAGCGGCGTGGGCGCAGAACATGGACGTCTCGGAGGCGAACAGTTTAGCGGTTGAGGATTGAAGCGTGAAGCGCTCGCCGGTCGTCTTCGAACGTTCCTTGGCCATGGCGGCGTTATATACCAAAAGTCTCGATGCCTCGATGCGCGTCTTCATGTCGGCTAGCTTGAAGGCGATACCCTGAAACTCACCGATCTTCTGTCCGAAAGCTTCACGTTCGCGCGCGTAAGCCAGCGCCGCTTCGTAGGAGGCTTCCGCGATACCCAGCGCCTGCGAGCCGATGCCGATGCGCCCCACATCCAGCACCGTCATGGCAATCTTGAAGCCCTGGCCCTCTTCGCCCAGGCGGTTCTCGACCGGGATGCGGCAGTCCTCGAATAGGATCTCACTGGTGGCTGAGGCGCGGATGCCCAGCTTGGGCTCCTTTTTGCCGCGGCTGAATCCGGGTGCATCGGATGGGACGATGAAAGCAGTGATGCCCTTCTGCTTTTTCTCGGGATCCGTCATCATGAAAACAACGATGTAATCAGCCACCGGACCGCTCGTGACCCAGGACTTGCGTCCGTTCAAGATGTAATGATCGCCGTCCCGGACCGCGCGCGTGCGCATCCTGCCCGCATCCGAGCCTGATTGCGGCTCCGTCAGCGAATACGCGCCGACGGATTCCCCGGACGCGACCGGGACAACGAATTTTTGCTTTTGCTCATCGGTGCCGAATTTCATGATGCCGTTACAATACAGCGAATTGTTGACAGACATAATAGTTCCGTGCGAAGCGTCCACCTTGCAGATCTCTTCCAGCGCCAGCAC
>JBAVJG010000365.1:0-6362 GCA_049687655.1 Anaerolineales bacterium
GAGGAAACAGCAGGCCGCAGCATGGCATTGGCCAGGACGAAAAAGGAAGCTGTCAGAATAACAGTTGTCAAATTGGTTGCCAACAGCATCACTAGAAAGCCAACCACGCTGGCAATCAGGGAGGCCTTGATTACATTGACTTCACCGAATCGACGCGTTGCCATACCAGTCAATGCGCCTTGCGCAATTACAGAGACTACTCCGATGGCGGTCAGGATGATGCCGATTGTTTCAGGTCCGTAGCCATAGCGGTCTTTGGCGTAATAAGCGTAAATACCCTCGAAGTTGGTCATCGCAAAGCTGATCATGAAGGCGGCGATGAACAGAAAAGCAATCGGGCCGAACAGCGATTCCCACATGGCTCTAATTTGCGGACCTTGCAAACTGACGGAAGTTTCACGGCCCTCAACTGTCAGGGATTCGGGCAGGAACAGCCAAATGGCAACGACTGCCAAAATCGATAATCCGGCGGCAAAATAGAAAGGCGCTTGTAGAGATATCCCGCTCAGCACACCTCCCGCGCCCGGGCCCAGGATCATGCCAAGTCCCATAGCTGCGCCGATCACGCCCATCCCGCCGCCGCGGCTTTTCTCGTCGGTACTGTCGCTGATGTAGGCCATGGCGGTTGGCAGCGTGGCCGAGGAAAGAATTCCGGCCAGCCCGCGCGCAGCGAACAACATCCATAGTTGGGTGGAAAGCCCGAGCGCCAGCATGCTGATGGCATTGCCCAAGACCCCCAGCATCAGGATCGGTTTGCGGCCAAAACGGTCGGAGAGGCTACCCCACATCGGCGAGAACAGGAATTGCATGGCGGAGAAAATCGCCATCAGTGCGCCCATCGCCACACCGCTGCCGCCAAATTTGACCACCAGATTGGGCAGGATCGGGATGATGATGCCAAAGCCCATCATCATGATGACAAGCGTGATAAACAGGATAACCAGGTTGCGTTTATTGTTCATTCAGACCATCCAAGGGGGGATGCATGGATTATACTGCTTCTTTCAAGTATGCACAGATTAGATCCAACTCAAGTAAGAATTAATTAAAAGTATGGGGATCCAATTTTTACGCAGCACATGGTAGGCCTCCCCCTGTTTATTGTCAAAATAAAAATGTTCAATATGTCATTGCGAGTGCTTGGTGCGAAGCAATCTCCTGTTATAGCAAGAAGATCGATTCGACGGAAAAACCCCGTTTTGCAACCCCGCAGCAATCTAGCGGGGCAATGAAACTATTTAAATTGAGGGTTGCTAAAATAAAACCGGAGGTTTGGCTCCCAGCAATTTTCTATTCCCAACTGCGTTCATCCCGGATGGGAGGCGAGTCTGGCAGCAGACTTTCCTCTGGAACAGACTTGACCTCCAACTGGAATTTGATCGCGTCTCTCGCAGCCTGCGCCAGCTTGACCGCAAAATCAGCCTCATCTGTGCCCGGGCGTGCCACCACGTGCAGCGCCAGGAAGTCTTTGTGTGCCTCGCGGGTGATGACTGCCTGCCAGCGGATTACCTCCTCGAAACGGGAAATAAAATCCGCTACCTGTTTGGGATGCAGGAACATACCGCGTACTTTTACCGCGTCACCGATACGTCCCTGCCAGCCCATCAACCGCATTGATTTCCGTCCGCACGGGCAGGGCTCGGTATTCAGCGATGAAAGGTCACCGGTCCCAAAACGGACGAGAGCATAATCGTCATTCAACAGGGTAACGACGATTTCACCCGATTCTCCGGGAGGCAGCGGCTGGCCGGAATTAATGTCACAAATCTGGATAATTGCGTCTTCAGGCAGGTGCCAGCCGTTCTCTTCCTCGCACTCGTAGCCCAGGTTACCGCATTCTGCAGTGCCATAGCCCTGGCGAGCGACGGTTACACCGTGCTCGTTGAGCCATGTCCGTAGGGAAGGGGGTAAGGGTTCAGCAGTGAAAAAAGCCTTTTTAACGTAAAGTTCCAAGCCCAATTCTTCAGCTTTCTCGATCAGGGCTTTCAAGTAAGATGGCAGGCCCACATAGCCGACCACTTGTAAGTCATGTAGCACGTGCACCTGTTGTTCCTGGTTACCGATCCCACCGGGGATGACCGCGCAGCCTGTAGCCCATAGTCCTTCCTCGAACATGGCGCCGGCAGGGGTCAAGTGGTAGCCGAAGCAGTCCATAACTACATCGCCGGGCTCAAAACCGGTAGCCTGCATGGCGGATTTCCAGCGCCAGTAATCGTCCATACGGGATTCGGGGTCGTAGATAGGGCCGGGGGATTGGAAGATGCGCTTGAGGTCGCCAGGGTCACAGGCCAGGAAACCACCAAAAGGTGGGTCAGCGGCCTGGAGTTCGACCAGTTCCTCCTTGCGGATGACCGGTAGCGCGTTCAGGTCTTCAGCAGACTGGATCGAGTCCGGGCTGAGACCAGCGTCCTTTAAACGGCGGGCAAATCCGGGGGCGTTCGAAGCGAGGTGGATAATGATCTTATTTAATTCCATGATTCAGGAGAGCCAGCGTTTGCGGCGTTTGTAGTGTTTGACATCTCGGTAGGATTTGCGCGCGCCGACTTCGGTCAGTCCAAGGTAGAACTCACGTACGTCCGCATTCTCGCGCAAATCGTTTGGATAGCCTTCGAGCACGATGCGTCCGCTTTCCATGATGTAAGCGTAATCGGCCACTCCGAGGGTCAGGTTGGCGTTCTGTTCCACCAGTAAAATGGTGGTCCCTTGCTCAGCGTTGATGCGTTTGATGATCTTGAAGATTTCTATCACCAGCATGGGAGCCAGGCCGAGTGAGGGCTCATCCAGCATCATCAATTTGGGTTTGGCCATCAAGGCGCGTCCGATAGCAAGCATCTGCTGCTCGCCGCCAGAGAGATAACCGGCCGTCTGGTCGCGGCGCTCCTTCAAGCGAGGAAAATACTCGTAAACCATCTCGATTTCGGAACGCAGGTTGGACTCCCGACGCGTATAACCACCGGCGATCAGGTTCTCCTCGGCGGTCAGATGCTCGAAAACGCGCCGTCCTTCCATAACCTGGAAGATGCCCTTACGGACGATGTCGGCCGCATCCTTGTGATGGATGACCTCGCCCAGGAACTCGATCGAGCCGTCGGTGACCTCGCCATCTTCTGGCTTAAGCAGACCAGAAACGGCCTTGAGTGTGGTGGACTTGCCCGCGCCGTTCGAGCCGAGCAACCCTACGATCTTGCCTTCCGGCACCTGAAGGGACATGCCCTTTAGCACAAGGATGACGTCGTTATAAATGACTTCGATGTTGTTGAGACTTAACATATGTTTACCGGTCTTTGTTTGTACTGCGACATAAATGTCGCGCCACAATTTTTTATGGGCAGTGAGCGGACAACGAATGCCCACTGCCCACTTTCTGCTAATTACTGCCCGCTGGCTTACTCGGCTGAGATGAAGTCACTGACCTGCATCCACTTGCCGTCCTCTACCTGGTACAGCTTCAAGGCTTTGTTGCCCTTGTGGCTGGTGGGAGAAAAACTGATCGTGGAAGTGACGTCTCCGGTGCTGAAGTTCTGCATGCCTTCCAACGCTGCGCGGATGTTCTCACCATTGACTTCCTTGCCTTCCTGTAACACCCGGCGGATGCCTTCTGTCATCGTGGCCATAGTCCACCAACCTTGGGTATAGTGCAGGCTTTCTTCTTCCAGCGTAGAACCTTTGCCCTCGACAAATGCTTGGGCGTCGCTGTGCCCTGAGACTGGAGAAGATGGCGGCGCAAACGGAATCGCGCCCATCACGCCTTCGGCGGCGTCACCGGCCAGGTTGACCAGTATCTCGTCCGCGCACCAGTTGAGGCAGATGAACTGGGCGTCGAAGCCCTGGCTCTGGGCATCTTTGAGCAGCACCGCGGCCGGACTTGATACGGTGTGCACGATCACGTAGTTTGCGCCGAAGGTCTGCATCTGGGCCAGTTCAGCCACATAATCTGTCACGCCCCCGGGCATGGGCAGGCTCATGAATTCGACCCCATTCGCTTCCGCAAAGGCTTTGGCATCCTCTACTGGAGACTGGCCGAAGGGGCTATCGTGGTGGGTTAAAGCAACTTTTGGCGCACCATCGTTACCCATCGCAGCCCAATCGTCGATAGCCCAACGGATGGCAATGATGGCCTGGTCCGAATAGCTGGTGCCAATCAAGAAGTTGTAGGGCGCGGCTTCCATATCCAATAAGGCTGCGGAGTAGGATGCGGACATAAAGGGGATCTTATCCTCTGCGATCTTGGTGCGCAGCGCTTCGGTATCACCGGTGCCCCAGCCCATAAAGGCCACAACGTCTTCGTTGACGTACTGGTTATACAACTGCTCGGCTACGTCTACTTTATAGGCGTAATCGGCTGAGATCAAATCAATGGGGTGCCCTTCGACGCCCCCTTGGCTGTTCAGCCATTCCACGTACCCCTTCACGCCTTCCGCATAGGGCGTGCCGACGTCACCGGTGGCTCCGGTCAGGTCGAAGATCGCGCCGACTTTGATGGGCTCATCGCTGCTAGCAGGTGCCGCAGGTTCTGCTGCACCGCCACCACAGGCGGTCAGCACCAGGCTGGCGATTACGAACACGAAAAACAGGCTTTTGACTTTATGTGACATTCTGTTCCTCCTTTGGAACGTTCAATTGTGAATAACGATCGTTCTGGCGAATGCAATAGTGACTTGGATAACACACACCTCCTCGTTGTTTGCGAGCAGTTGTATTCCCCAAAGGGGACGCTGTGCGAGCAGGATGCAGTACAACTGCATCCAAAACAACATGCCGGCTAGTAGTTAATAACTGAAAGGCCACAGGCGGAAGTAATCCTTTATATTCTTCCAAATCTTGTTCAAGCCCTCCGGTTCCAGAATCAAGAACAGGATGATGACCAGGCCAAACATACCCTGTTGGATGAATGGGATAATGCTATCGATGATCGGTAAGGAGGTCTTGACTGCTCGTCCCAGGTTGGTTAAAACGACGGGAAGCAATGTCATAAACGTCGCACCCAGATAGGAACCGGTAACTGATCCCAGCCCCCCGATGATGATCATGGCGAGGTACGTGATCGAGACATCTATTGTAAAGCGCTCCCAGGTGACGATACTGCGGTAGTGGGCGGTCAGTGCGCCTGCCAGTCCGACCAGGAAGGATGAAACTGCGAAGGCCAGCAACTTGTACTTGAACAGGTCCACGCCCATAACGGATGCGGCAATATCCTGGTCACGGATGGCAATAAAAGCCCGCCCGTAATGTGTGCGAAAAAGGTTGACAGTTGCTATCGTGACGACCACCACCAATCCCCACGTGATCCAGTAGAAATTGAAATCGGTGTTCAGGCGGATGCCGAACATGGTGGGGTTTGGGACAACCAGCGCATCTACACCGCCTGTCAGGGCATCCCAGTGGGTTACGACCCATAAGATAATAACCTGCGCTGCCAGCGTGGCGATTGCCAGATATAAGCCTTTCAAGCGCAAAGAAGGAATGCCGAAAATGGTCCCAACCAAAGCGGTCACGAAACAGGCCGCAATCATAGAGGCCCACCAAGGCACACCCATATTTGCTGTCAGGATGCCGGCGGTGTATGCTCCCACGGCCATGAAGCCGCCCTGACCCAGGCTGATCTGTCCCGTGTAGCCGACCAGGATATTCAGCCCGATGGCGCCAATGATAGCAATCCCAACCTGGTTGGCCAGCGTCAAGTAATAGCGGTTTGCCAGGAAGGGGAAGACCAGCATGAACAAAATCACAATAACAATGCGGATTTTCTGCGCATGCGTGGTACGCAGCGCCATGTCTTTTTCGTAGGTAGAATGGAAAATACCAGAGTTCATTGATGATTCCTGCCTATACTCTCTCGATGATTTCCTGTCCGAACAACCCGTACGGACGCACCATCAGAATGATGATCAGGACGACGAAGGGCAGCACCTGGTTCAAGCCCTGGCCGATATAGCCGCCGGTGTACTGTTCCAGCAGGCCGATAATGATGCCGCCGATGATCGCGCCGGGGATCGAGTCCAGGCCGCCCAGGATGACGACCGGAAAAACGCGTAATCCAAAGGTAGCCACGTCGGCGCTGACGCCAACGATATTGGCCAGTAATGCGCCGCCGATCGCGGCTGTCGCAGCCGCGATGGACCAGGCCCAGGCAAAAATTTTCTTTACACTGATGCCCATGCTCAATGCGGCTTGCTGGTCATCCGCGACCGCGCGCATGGCGATGCCTTCTTTAGAACGGCGGAAGAAAAAAGTAAACATGCCCAACATGGCGATTGCGATCACGATGGCCCACAGCCGGTCTTCACCGATGGTTGCTCCAAGTATGTTGACCGGCTCACTTGGGATAAAAGATGGGAAAGGCTTTGGCAGGTTGCCCCAGA
>JBAVJG010000366.1:0-18253 GCA_049687655.1 Anaerolineales bacterium
GCAGACTCTGGCAGGCAAGGTGCGTTGCCACCAACGACGAGGAGCAGGCCGTATCCACGGCCATGCTAGGGCCGCGCAAATCGAAGACGTACGACAATCGATTTGCCGCGATACTGTGGGCATTGCCTGTCCCGGCGTAGGCATCTAGATTTTCGGGATCATCGAATTGCAAGCGCGAGTAATCATAGCTGCTGATACCGACAAACACACCCGTGCGAGTTCCTGCCAAAGATGATGGCGGGATAAAGGCGTTTTCCAACGCTTCCCAGCTCACTTCCAGGAGGAGGCGCTGTTGGGGATCCATGCGAGCAGCTTCTCGGGGGGAAATGCCAAAGAAGGCTGGATCGAACAAATCCACGTTATCGAGGAATCCACCTAATCGGGTTGTGATTTTCCCGGGCGCCGGATCAGATGAATGAAGGGCATCAACATCCCAGCGGTCTGGCGGCACCTCGGTGATGGCGTCCACACCGTTTCGCAGCAGTTCCCAAAATGCACCCGGATTTGGGGCTTGCGGGAAGCGACAACTCAGACCAATGATGGCAATCGGCTCCTTCGCAAATTGTGGAGAAGATTGAGACGCTGACGCAGATGGACTGGTAGCTCTGGTTTGCGGAATATCCTTCGCCAGATAACCAGCCAGCAATTCGATAGTTGGGTAATCCCAGGCAAGCGTGGGGGAGAGTTTGCGGTTTAGATACTCCTCCAACTCTCCGGTCAGGCTAACCGCCTGGATCGAGCCCAGGCCGTAGTACGTAAAGGGTTGGCGGGGATCTATTGAAGAAGCTTCAATTTCAAGAATGGTGGCTATGCGGGTCACCAACCAGGTCTGGATGGCTTCAGTAGTAATTCTTTGCTTGGAACCGGTAAATATATGGTTGTCTAATTTCTCTGACTTTTGAACGTTTGGTTTCTTGTCAGATAAGGCCCTTGCACTCCATTGCCCAACAACCTCCAATATATTTTCTACGAATGCAGCTTTGCAGGCATGTCGTTGAATTTTTCCACTGGAGGTCTTGGGAATGCTCATGGGTTTGATCAGAACGATTGCGAATACCTGCAGGTCATGTTTTTCTGCCACGGCCTGACGAATCGCCGAAGTGACTTCATTGATATCAGGCTTACGGTTTTGACGCGTGACTTCCTGGACGATCACGAGTTTCTCACTACCGCTATCTGTAACCGAAAAGGCAGCTCCTGCCCCTGCCTGCAAGGCAATGTGAGCGGATTCGACAGTTATTTCGATATCCTGGGGATAGTGATTGCTCCCGTGGATGATGATCAAGTCCTTCAGCCGGCCTGTGACGAAGAGTTCCCTATCCTGTAAAAAACCCAGGTCGCCAGTGCGCATGAAGGGACCTTCACCCGTATCGGATAGAAATGCCTGGAAGGTTGTATGTGTTTCATCAGGCAATCCCCAATACCCTTGTGCGACGCTTGGCCCCGAAACCCAGATTTCGCCTACCTGATCTGGTTCGCACTTTTCCAGCGTGCCCGGGTTTGCGATCACAATTTGCTGGTCGATGATTGCCTGGCCGCAACTTACCATACTCTGAGAGCGTTCTTTATCCGGCTTAGTTGGAATAACACGGTCATTCTCAAGGGCCTTGCGGTCGAAAGATGAGACTTTTGGTTCTGTTGGGCCTTCACCGCCTGAAACAATCAGAGTCCCCTCGGCCAATCCATAACAGGGATAGAATGTGGATAGTTGGAAGCCGCACCCTGCAAAAGACCGTGCGAAGCGCTCCAGAGTCTCGGGGTGAATCGGTTCGGCTCCGCAAAATGCCAGACGCCAGGAACTCAAATCCAGTCCTTCCATCTGTTCGGGTGTGACCTTGTCAACACATAAATCGTAAGCGAAATTGGGTGCGCCGCTGGTCGTCCCCTTATAGCGGCTGATTGCTTCAAGCCAGCGTACGGGACGTTGCAGGAAGGATACCGGCGACATCAAAATCGAAGATCCGCCGAGATACATAGGCTCGAGGATGCCGCCAATCAATCCCATATCGTGGTAGCTGGGCAGCCAGAAAACGCCCGAAGCGCTTGCGTCAAGTTGGAAGCCGTGACGGATGGCCTTCAAGTTGTGCATCAAGTTGCCATGACTCAACATTACACCCTTAGGCTCACTTGTCGATCCGGATGTGTATTGTAAGAAGGCTAAGGTCTCAGATGTAATTTCGGGCTGACGCCAGTCCGCTTCCAACCCGGCTGGAACCTGTTCGGTGTCCAACCAGCGCAACAACCCGAGATCAGGGGCGTGCTCAAAACGTTGTTCGATATTATGAAGGATCGCCGAGCTGGTTAACGCAAACGAAGCCTGTGAATCCGCCACAATGGATTGAATGCGCGGCACCGGACGGTTAAGGCGTGGCGGGTAAGCGGGAACGGCTGTCACACCGGCATACAAACAGCCGAAAAAAGAAGCAATATAATCCAGCCCCGGAGGATATAAAAGTAAGGCCCGTTCATTTTCTGCCCCGAAGCTTTCCAACCATGCCCCGATTGCGCGCGCGCGTTTATCCAGTTCGTCATAAGTGATGGTGACGATATCGGCATCGCTATCCTGGATAAACCTGTAGGCTAAATTATCAGCTTGTTGATCGGCCCTTATGCGTAGAAGGTTAACTAAAGTATTCATATCAATGATTGGAACAGCCTCCAGAGGAATTGGTTGCTTCAGGTCAGTTTCCACCTTGTATTCTGAATATAAATATAAGGGTATATAAAAAAATATCGCAGAATTCCAAATATACTTGACAATCGTTCTATCAAAAAGGTATAATCCTACCCAATAAGTCTTAATTCATGTTTGTGGTTTTGTCAAGTGTGAGGTTTAGCTCTGCACGTCATTTTTTGGTGAACAAATTGGTGGTATTGAAAAAGTAGTAGCAAAAACAGCCCAGACAAGTTTTTATGAAGTTCTCATCTCATTACGCCCTTGCTTATAAGTTATATCGAACAGGAATCTTCCGTGGCCCAATCAAAAACTTATAAACTTATCCTCAGCGAACCCAAAACCTCTCCCACAGAATTCGAACTAACTCAATCAGAAATTATCATTGGTCGCGACCCAGATGTTGACATTACCATCTCGTCTCCGGCCGTATCTCGCAGTCATGCCCGATTAACACGCGACGGCGATGGCTATTTGATTGAAGACCTGGGTAGCAGCAATGGTACCTTTATCAATGGCGAGAGCGTGAACGAGAGGCGACTTCTAAAGTCAGGTGATCAAGTCCGGTTGGGACAAGCTATCGTCTTTGATTATTCCGCACCACAAGATGAACAGGCGACGGTCGTATCACAAATCCCTGATCCCTCTGCCGGCGTATTAGAAACCCAGCTTGAACAAAGTATCGATTTCGAGGCGATAAAGGCCGCGCCTCCAAAATTCGTGGTCACGGTTGCCGGAGAGAGTTCCCAAACATACAGCCTGACGCGTCCGGTTATCACAATTGGTCGCGGACAAGACAATGATATCGTTATACCTTCCCCGATCGTTTCAAGTCAACATGCGCGTCTCGATCGTATGAATGATGAATACGTTTTGGAGATGTTGCCACAAGCCAAGAATCCAGTGCTTGCTGAAGGGCGTCCGCTGGATGGGGCGCATGTCCTGCAGCATGGCGACATATTGCGTATCGGCAGCCTGGACCCGGGCATGATGGTCACGATGACCTATCAGGCGCCAAGCGAAGCTGCCAGCCAGCCGGCACAAGATATCGTATTTGCCGATAAGAATTTAATTCAAATCGGACGTGAAGCAGGCAACGATGTCGTCCTTGCATCCCCGACCGTGTCTCGATACCACGCGCAGGTAGAGAAAGTGGGGCAGCGATTTCGGGTTCGCGATCTACGCAGTTCTAACGGAACGTTTGTTAACGGCGAACGTATCGAGAAGGAAACCTGGTTGCATCCCAACGATAGCATCCGCATTGGTCAGAGTCGTTTTGTTGTGGGAGCAGACCAGTTAGCCCAATTCGACGATAGTGGTGGATTACGAGTCGAAGCCATTCAATTGAACAAATGGGTCCGTAAGGACCTGAATATTTTGAAGAATATCTCCGTGGTGTTCAAACCGCGTGAGTTTGTCGTTGTGGTGGGTCAAAGCGGGGGTGGCAAATCCACCCTGCTCGACGCAATTGCCGGTTATCGCCCGGCCACACAGGGACAGGTGCTGGTCAATGACACGGATATCTACCATCATTTCGATGCCATTCGCAATGACATCGGTTACGTGCCGCAAAAAGATATTATCCATATGGAGTTGACTGTTTACCAGGCGCTTGACTATGCGGCACAGTTGCGAATGCCCGCCGATACGTCCCCCGAAGAGCGACATAAGCGAGTGATGGAGGTTCTGGAGGATCTCGACCTGGCACACCGCAAAGATGTCCAGATCAGTGGCCTGAGCGGCGGACAACAGAAGCGCGTTTCTATCGGGGTCGAGCTGCTGACCAAACCCGGTCTGTTCTTCCTCGACGAGCCTACTTCCGGTCTGGACCCGGGCACAGAAACTTCCCTGATGCAATTGATGCGCCGTTTAGCCGACCAGGGACGAACGATCGTATTGATCACGCACGCCACCAAGAATGTGATGCTGGGTGATAAGGTCATCTTCCTGGCGCGCGGCGGTTACCTGGCCTGGTTTGGACCGCCCGAAGAAGCCCTTGAATATTTTGACAGCTACCGTCCCGATCGGAATCGCCGGGCAGGTGAGATGGAGTTCGACGAGATATACGCCATTCTGGATGATTCCAGCAAAGGCAGCCCTGAAGAGTGGGCTAAACGTTATCGAGAGCACTCCGCTTATCAGAAGTACATCCTGGAACCGCTGGAGGGCAAGATGACTGCCGGGGCAACGGTCCCGGCCCGGGAACCGAAGCAGGCCCCTCGCAAGGTCGAGCGCCCGGTATCCCGCCAGGTGTCCGGTCTGCGCCAGTTTCTGATCCTATCGGCTCGTAACATCAAGATATTGACCCGTGACCGGTTCGGGTTGGCCCTGATGCTGGCAACCGCACCAATTGTCAGTATGTTGGATGTCATTCTCTCTGTTCTATTGGGTCGGGACCCTCTTGATTTCAATACCGGTCTTTTTGCAAACGTTATGATCACCCTGTTCCTGCTGACGGTTTACGGGGTGATGGTGGGCGGAATCTCTCAGATGCGCGAAATCGTCAAAGAGGCGGACGTTTACAAGCGGGAACGTCTTGTCAACTTAAAGATCTTGCCTTACGTACTGTCAAAAGTGTGGGTGGCCGGGTTGCTAGCCCTGTATCAGGCTGCCGCATATACGATCGT
This sequence comes from Anaerolineales bacterium, assembly GCA_049687655.1. Classification (GTDB taxonomy): domain Bacteria; phylum Chloroflexota; class Anaerolineae; order Anaerolineales; family Villigracilaceae; genus JAABUE01. The sequence continues at coordinate 5,302 of JBAVJG010000366.1, forward strand.
CCACTATCTGGCCTTCGAGGTGCCTGGAGGGGCGTCCGAATTCGTCCAGATCTACATTACACTAACCCTGGCAACTCTGGCAGGGATGATGCTTGGCCTGTTCGCTTCAGCACTTGCGCCAAATGCCAATTCCGCTCCCTTGCTGGTCATTATTCTGATGCTGCCGCAAATCGTTCTGGGTGGCGCATTAATCCCGCTGCCGAGTTTTGTCAGCGCACCCACATCAACTCGTTGGGCATTTGAAGCGCTGATGAGTATCAGCGGGGCAGGTTCTGATGTGGCTGCAGATATCTGTTGGGAACTCCCATCGGATGTGCGGAAGACAATGACACTGGAAGACAAACTGGATTATGGTTGCACCTGTATGGGTGTGAAGATGCTGGAGCAGGAATCCTGCGATTATCCGGGATTGGGCGTGTTCTACAATCCGGCCATTGTGGAACCTCCACCTGTCGAGCCGGACCCGCTCCCCGAGCCTCCCCCGGAACCGGTTCTCCCTGAACGTCCGCCTGAGCCCGCTGACCAATCCGACTCGGTAGCGATGGCTGATTTCTTCACCGCATTAAAAGCCTGGGAAGGACAGGCGAACCAGATCCAGGAAGATTACAAGCGGCAGATCGAGGCTTACCAGGCTCAATCTGAGGTGTACAAGAGTGAGGTAATCACTTATCAGACAGAACTGGCTACCTGGCAGATCGCTCAGGCTTCAGCAGTCACACCCGCCGAGAGCGTTATCGAGCAATTCTACATAAATTTTGACTGGATCTTTGTGAACAAGGGAGATAGCGCAGCTTATTGGGCCAAGATCATAAAAACCTGGGTTATCCAATCTGGCATCATTCTGATATTGTTCGTAGCGATTCTTTTCCTGCAAAAAAGAAAAGACATAACCTGATAATGAAACAGAGAATTTATCTGGCGATACACATCTTTGTTCTTGTCAGCCTGCTGGGTGCCTGCGGCCTTGGTGCAGGCAGCACCGATAGCGCCAGGGAAGCTACCATTGAGGCAATTAGCGCATCTATCCGCGAAACAGCGACCGTTAAAGCTGCTGCGAAACTGAACCCTAACGCCCCTATTGAGACTGCCCAGGCGGAAGCCACAGCTCGCAGTCAGGCACTGGATGTCACTCAGGCAGCCCAGGCAGCCCTGAATGATGAAGAACGCGCGGCAACGGCCACAGCGTTTGCACCGTTCGTGGCAGATTTGCCCAAATACGGAGTCGACCCATCTGAAGGACGTCCGGGATGGATTCATCCACCGGTTACGCTGGAGGTCGATGGGTACATGTCATATGACTACGTTAATAATTTTATCGCCACCGTGGCGCAGGATTTCGTGGTTTCCTCTGACATCACGTGGAGCACGCAATACGGTACTTCCGGATGTGGATTCGTCCTGCGTTCGGATGGGAATAAAAACGCGCTGAACCAGTATATGACGATTGTCACGCGCGGCGCAAGCGGGCACGTATTGTTCGCAACAATGGTGGATGGTGATGTGGTCGGCGGGAAGGATATCTATGCATACGGGCGGGACCCGAACTTTCAGTGGGGAAACAACGTAACGAACCGCTTGACGGTTGTCGGTCGTGGAAATCTTTTTTCGATTTATTCAAACGATACTCTGATCGGGGAAATTGACCCCAGCACTCCGGTTTCATTGCCGGCTATCCCACCTGTGCCAAAACAACCGGCCAATGTCGGAGACACGAACGCGATGAACCTCTACCGAAAACAGGTGGCAGAACAGCAAGCCGTGGCCACCCAAATTACAGCAGATTATCGCGTACGGCAACGAGAAGCTGCTAAAGCAGACAAAATCTTTGAACGCGGATTTGTAGCCATGGTGGTGTTAAGCGAATCAGGCCGCAGCGTTTGTACGTTCGAAAATACCTGGTTATGGTTGATCGAGTAAGTCGGTAATGTATAATAAATTTTATATTGGATTATCCATAGTGCTGTAAGTTTTAAGTTAGCTGGAAATCATGTTTTGCATTATTCAATATTTTTGGAGATAAGTTATGTCTAATACCTGGATTGGCAAGAGCCTAAGTGGGCGATATGAGTTAGAAGAGTTGCTGGGGCAGGGCGGGATGTCCGCGGTGTATAAAGCTACCGATCCGAATCTGAAACGGGTGGTCGCTGTCAAATTGATCCATACGCATTTATCAGATGATCCTGGCTTTGTGCGGCGGTTTGAAGAAGAGGCCTCATCTGTGGCGCAATTACGCCATCCCAACATCATCCAGGTGTTCGACTTCAATCATGATGACGAGAGTGATAGTTATTATATGGTGTTGGAATTTGTACCTGGGGAAACGGTTCAAGAGCATTTGGAGCGCCTTAACAAAAGTGGCCGGAAGTTGTCGAGCACGAAGGCCATCGAATATATGGTTGACATCTGCGATGCAGTCGGTTACGCACACCAGCGTGGGATGATCCATCGTGACATCAAACCGGCCAACCTGATGATCAGTGTCACAGGCCAGGCCATCCTGATGGATTTTGGTATTGCCAAGATCGTCGGAGGACAGAGCCATACTGCCACTGGAGCTGTGGTTGGGACTGCGATGTACATGTCTCCTGAGCAGATCAAGGGTGAAAGCCCTGATAATCGTTCGGATATCTATTCTTTGGGTGTGACACTCTTCGAAATGGTCAGCGGTCAACCTCCCTTCAAGGCTGATTCCGCGATGACACTGATGATGATGCATGTCAACGATCCGGTCCCTGACTTGAAAGGTCTAAACCCGGATGTGCCGAATGAACTTATTACTGTTATCAATAAAGCGCTTGCCAAAGATCCCGGTGATCGTTATCAAACCGCCGCCCAAATGGCCGCTGCCCTGCGAGAGGTGCTTAGCCGTGCCAAGACAGATGCTAAAGGGCCGCTTCCGCCCGGGGAAACAATGGTTGAAGAACCAGCTAAGCCGGCGGCTACAGTCGTCGAGCCAGTACCTGCAAGCGCTTCTGATGTGGGGGGCACTCTGGTTGAAACTGATATGCCGCAAAGCGGTACGGTTGTTGAGACTCCAGTGGAAAGCTCCGCACCTTCCGCACAAGCCTCACAAACAGCCGCAGGTGCGGGTGTAACTGGCTTGACAGGAACTGGAACCGGGTCTTCTGCTCCGGGCGTACCTGCTGGTTCGAGCACGAAAATTCTGGGTATGTCTATACCGGTCCTCGCCGGAGGGGGCATTGTTTTGATCTGTTTGATTGCCGGTGGAATATTTATGATCACTCGCCTTTTCAGTGGAGGTATTGGGGCCAGTGCTGCGACTGCAACAGAAAAACCAGCTGTTGTAGTCTTGAATACTGAAGCTCCCACGGAGACAGCAATCCCCGAGAGTACGGCAACATCAGAACCCACAGAGACACCAACGGAAACAGCGGTTCCACCTACACCAACGCCTGACAGCCCATATGTTGTGATCACAGATATTTCCCTGGATAACAGCTATTACTATGTGGTTGATTACGAAGTCCACAATTTCCCTGATTCGCCCCAATTGCATGTTCACATGTTTTTCGATACCGTCCCACCTGATCAGGCAGGTTCACCAGGATCCGGCCCGTGGAAGTTGACCTGGGGCCCTTATGGGGATCCTCCTTTCAGGCAATATGCCGAAACAGATCGACCATCAGGAGCAAATCAGATGTGTGCGTTGGTTGCCAACCCCAACCATTCGGTCCAGGCTAACAGCGGAAATTGCGTGGATTTGCCGTAGAGTTGTAAAATCAAAAGTTACGCAGTTCGCAAAAGGTTACCGAAGATAAAGGGATTCTCTAATTCAACTGCATAACTCCAGATAAATATAGAACCTATAAAAAAAACAGGGAACGATGATTTCATCGTTCCCTGTTTTACATTTCGTAACAGAACTATTTGCGTCCGCCGCGGCGATCGCGACCACCGCCGCCACCGCGTCCGCCACGATTTCCACCGGAGCGTCCGCCACCTCGCGGTTTGTCGTGTTCGCGAGCTTCTTCAGCGCTCCAGCCTTCGAGCACAGCCTGGCGGGAGAGACGGATTTTGCCCATCGGATCGATATCGGTGATCATGACGGTAATCTCATCGCCCATACCGACGATGTCTTCAACCGAGTCGATCCGTTCGGAGTCGAGTTGGGAGATGTGTACCAGGCCATCGGTGCCGGGCAGGATTTCCACGAAAGCGCCAAAGTTTTCGATGCGAACCACTTTGCCGGTGTAAATGCGTCCGATTTCAGGGCTTTCGCCCAGGGCCTCGATGCGCTCGATGGCGAGCTTTGCGCCGCTTCCTTCGACTGCTGCGATGTACACAGTTCCGTCTTCCTCAATATCGATCTTTGTGCCAGTCTCTTCTTGCAGAGCACGGATGTTCTTGCCGCCGGGACCGATCAGCGCACCGATTTTATCAACAGGAATTTTGACGGTAGTGATGCGCGGAGCATGGTCTTTCAGTTCAGCGCGAGGCTGTGGAATTGCTTCAAGCATCTTGTCCAGAATTGCCATGCGAGCCACGCGAGCTTGCTCTAGCGCTTCTTTCATAATGTCAGCACTAAGACCACCAATCTTGATGTCCATCTGTAAAGCGGTGATGCCATCAGCAGTACCGGCAACTTTGAAGTCCATATCACCGAGATGATCCTCTGTACCCTGGATGTCTGTTAGAACCTTGTAGCGTCCTTGCTCGTCGCTGACGAGGCCCATTGCAATGCCTGCAACCGGGGCTTTGATCGGCACGCCTGCATCCATCAGGGCTAACGTGGAACCGCAGACGGAGGCCATAGATGTTGAACCGTTGGAGGACAGGCATTCTGATACCAACCGCAGCGTGTAGGGGAAGGTTTCTTCCGCGGGAATGACAGGTTCGAGAGCCCGCTCTGCCAAAGCACCGTGCCCGATCTCGCGTCGTTTTGGCCCACGCAGAGGCCATGTCTCGCCGGTAGAATAAGGCGGGAAGTTGTAGTGGTGCAGATAGCGTTTGCTGTCTACAGGGCTGAGCGAATCGATCATTTGGGCTTCGCCCAGGGTGCCGAGGGTTGCTAGGGTCATCACCTGGGTTTCTCCGCGCGTGAACAGGCCAGAGCCATGTGCGCGCGGTGAAAGATTTACTTCTGCCCAGATGTTGCGCAACTCGTTTGGTTCACGACCATCAGGGCGTTTGCCTGTTGATAGGATACGTTCACGCACAATAGCTTCTTCGGCGGCGGCAAATGATTTTTTAACGGCGGCAGGTTCGGGGGATTTCGATTCGTCTTGCGTGTCTGTCCCAGCGGGTGTGAATTTTTCTAGAGTTTTTTCAAGCAGTTCGTCCATTCCACCGTAGAAATCCGATTTTGTGAGCGGTTTTTCAAGCAGTTCATTCATCGGGCCATTGACAAAGTCAAATACTTGCCTGTCCAAATTTTCATCAGCAGGGAAGTATTCGGCTTCACGCTTGGTCTTGCCGATCTCAGCCTGCATTTTGAATTGCAGATCGATGATTGGCTGCATGGCTTTGTGTCCCAGCTCGAGCGCCTCCACCATCACATTTTCAGATACTTCGTTTGCGCCGCATTCAACCATAAGAATTGCATCTTTGGTGCCAGCGATTCGCAAATCAAGATCGGATGCATCAATTTGTTCAAATGTGGGGTTTATAACGAATTCGCCATCTACTCGGCCTATGCGCACCGCACCAACCGGGCCGTTCCAGGGAATATCTGAGATCATTAACGCAGCGGAGGCGACATTAACTGCCAGAATATCGAGCGGGTTTACATCGTCTGACGATATCGAGAACATGATGACTTGAACATCATTGCGCATGCCCTTGGGAAAGAGCGGGCGTAACGGTCGGTCGGTGAGACGCGCGGTCAGGATTGCATCAGTTGTGGGTCGGCCTTCGCGGCGGAAGAACGAGCCCGGAATTTTTCCGGTAGCGTACATACGTTCTTCAAAGTCTACACTGAGGGGGAAGAAGTCTAGTCCTTCACGCACGCGGCCCATGGTAGCAGATGCGAAGATGATGCTTTCGCCAAGGCTGATGGTGATTGCACCACCGGCCTGCCCGGCCAGTTTGCCGGTTTCAAATTTGATGGTTTGCGAGCCAACGGTGGCCGCATATGTTTTTACTTCGGGTTTCATTTTTTCTCCTGTTGTGGGCATGCGCTTATGCTGAAATGCAAAGAACACGAAGATGTTTTCTTCGCTCGTTTAGTGATTTTTACGATTCAACTTCAATATCAAATTGCGCAAGCCCCTTGATTATTATCCCGCCTGGTCAGGGACTGAAAAGCGGCGGCAACTTTTCGGTAGTGGTTGCCAGCACTATTCAATTCCTGACGGCGGCTGTAAATTGTAGGGGCACGACTTGTCGTGCCCCTACGGGTTAACGTGCTTGTCTTACTTTCTTCGCAGGTTTAACTGCTCGGTCAAACTCAGGTAACGCTGGTAATTTCTCTTGCGCAAGTATGCCAGTAGACGGCGACGCTGTCCAACCAGTTTGAGCAAACCACGGCGGCACGATTCATCGTGCTTGTTAGCGCGTAAGTGGTCGGTCAAATGGGTGATGCGTTTGGTCAGGATGGCAATCTGCACTTCGGGAGATCCCGTGTCACTCTCGTGACGGTGGTAATCCTGAATGACCTTGGTTTTTACTTCCTTTGCGAGCGGCATGACGTATGCTTTTCCTTTCTCTAGAGTATGCAGGTCTCCGTGCCCACAGCCGGACCCTATTTGGGTGGGGCCTACCGTGTGGCAGGACCAGTCACGGGTTGAGATTATACCAGAAAAACAAATATATCCCGCTCTGGGTTGAAAATATACAAGTGAGTCCAATTATGGTTGTTATCAATTGTCAAGGCTGATCGTCACTCAGAATTTAGCCTAACACTTAAATTAAGTACTTCACAAGAGTTAGAAAAGTTCCCGAAATCAGGGGAGCGAGCGTACGCCCGCTCCCCTGATTTCGGGTTTCTGCGAGCTATTTCGTGAAGTACTGAGATTATCCGATTGTGAGGCGATTGCGACCGTTGGCTTTGCTTTGATACATCAATCGGTCAGCGCGGTCTACTACCGAATCGATGGTGTCAGGGCCGCGCACAATCGTCCCGCCGATAGAAACGGTGGCAAATAAGGCGCGTTGATCTGGGAGGGTTAAGTGTGATTGCCCAATCAGACTTAGTAGCTTTTCGCCAATCACTCGGAGCAAATTCGTATCAACATCTTGTAAGATGATCAGGAATTCTTCTCCACCCCAACGTCCCATGGTGTCAGTTTCGCGAATATTGGCTCGCAGGGTTTTTCCAATTGTACACAGCACATCATCACCCAGACTATGTCCGTGTGTATCGTTGAGATTCTTAAAATGATCTACATCACAGAACAATAACCCAAACGATATTTTATTCTCGAGGAAATTCAACATATTAATTTTGAGATGACTCTCCAGGTAACGTCGATTACCGATCGCAGTCAACGGATCCAGTAGAGCAGTTTGTTGTAGTTTCCGGATGCGGCGTTCCGTATTCTCGGGCGAGACACCGTTATTGAATGTTTCAACAGCTCCAACGATGTTCCCGTTATCGTCGCGTATGGCAGTTGAGCGAATATGCACAGGGACGCGATGGCCTTCTGCATGATGCAAATAAATATATGCTTCGCGAGGCTCACCATCTTGCATGGAAGCAGCCATAGGACAATAGTCTTTACACAATACGAGACCCTGGTCGTTTATGTGGTTGAGAAGATTATCCCGGCAGGATTTTCCGATGACCTGATCGGCGGAATATCCCGTGATGTGTTCCGCTCCACGGTTCCAATAGGTAATGATACGGTCGCGATCCAGATAATATATGCCGTCTTGAAGACTGTTGAGAATTTCTTTATAGAAATTGTTGTCCATATTATGTTGTCAGAAATTATGTAGTTGAATGAGAGAACCCCGAAAATAAGGGGGCGTGCTGCGTACGCCCCCTTATTTTCGGGGTTCTTTTGCGAATTGCGTAAGTCCTAATCATGTTACCATGTTGAAGATGGAAGGTCAAAATATGCAGGCTGACGAAGTTAAACCTCCACCTGGATACCCGAGCCGCTCTCATAGCGCCTCAATCCCAGCTGAAAAACTGCTACCGCCAAACCGAGGAAGACCACTGACCCTAGGAATATTTCCGCTAAAGTCCCCCAGCTAAAGGAATGCACGAATTGAGCCGGGAGCGCACCCATTAATGCAGCCGGGATAAGTGTGAACAGAATCAACTTGGCCGTGTTATCGAAAAGTGTGATTGGATAAATAGCAAATGTGATGATAGCGTTTACAGCCATGCTACTGAGGTAAGCTGTGTTGCCGATCCAGAATGCCAGGCTCTGAACCAGGATCATAAAGGCTGCAAAGATCGCTGCCGCGCAGAGCGTCCCGATGAGGAAGCGTCCCAGCCCATACCATGTGTATTGTCCGGAGAGCGCGTAGCTAACAAAGCCATAAGTGAAATCTCCCATACCGCTGGCGATGCTGCGGCTGGCAACCGTGTGTAAGAGCACCGGCCTGGGCATGGACAGGTAGTAATCCAGCCTTCCCTTAGCGATCACCTCCCCCAGGTTGAAAACATTCCCAAACAGGATCGAGACCAACCCGAATCCGCTGGCAATGATGCCATAAGTGACAAACATATCGTTCAGCCCCCAACCGCGCACTTCCTTGAAGCGGTCGAAAAAGATCACCCAGATCAGGAAGTAGATGGCGTTGTTGATCATCATGCCGAAGACTTGCAACAGAAATGCGACCCTGTATTCCATCACGGATTGCAGGTTGGCTTTCCAGACTGCGATGAGAAAATTGAACTCTTTCATATTCTTACAGCGAAACCTTTAGAATTGCGAAGAAAAGGTAAGAGTACTTGGCACTCTTTGCGGTTTCGAAAAATGACTCAGCCTCCATTGACAGTCAAAAATGCCAGTCCACGCCGGTAGGCTATCACTAGCAAAGCACCTAACACCAAAATCCAGATAGCTTGTTGCCAGAGAATACTCGCAAACAGTCCGGCATCAGGGGAAACAAACAACCGAGCAGGGCCATACAACATGGCCGGAAACGGGAGTGCAAATGCAATATTCTGTAACCACTGCGGATAGAAATCCAGAGGAATGAGCAGTCCGCCAAAGATAAAGGCAAATTTCTGGTAGATCCACTCGTAAGGAGCCACTTCTTCGGAGACAAAAGCCGCCAGACCAATCAAGCCGTTGACGAGGAAATTCAACACCCAGGCACCGACTACAGCGATCAATGCCAGCGGCCAGCTGCGCAGATCGGGGGGCGGCCCTGCCAGCCACCATACCATCGCGCCGCCGAAGATGGCGGTCATCAGGGAGCGGAAGACTGTTTCGCCCATGGATACACTGAATTGATAAACCATGAAATCGTAAGGCTTATTTAGAAGATAGGCGATGGAACCATCTTTAACGTTCTCGGCAATCGTGCGCGCCACGCGCGGACGACCGAGTTCGATGGTTTCAGCCATCATCAGGTACCACATGGTATCGTGCAAGGTCAGCCCGTTGATCGCTTCCGTTCCTGACGCTGCAAAAGTGACATTCCATAGCTGGTAGAAGATCCACATAAAGGGCAGAATCATCAGGCTGCGACCAATCAATTCGCCCGGGTACGCCAGCGAATTGATCAGAGTGGTTTGGAAAATAGCAATGTACTTATTCATTACGTTTCAGAGAAAGGGATGTCAGTATGTCCTCAAAGCCTGAATTGTTTCTAATACCACCTCTTTATATTGGTCCCGATTTTCCAGATTTTCTTTTGTCACAATTTGCAAAAACAGGCTACGCAAGAAATTACGGACATTGGAAAAAGCGCGCGTTGATGCATCTTTTGTCCACGCACCTTTCCATGTACCATCGTCTGGTTCGAGAAAAGTTTGCAACCACTCTTTCAGGAAAGTTTCTGACAAGGAACCTCTTAGCAGACTCTCTAATGCGGCTCTGGATAAACGGTCATCTTCGCCGTGTATGTAAACCCAGTCCGTAGACTGGATCAACTTTGCACGAATATCATTCAGAATCATCTGGTGATCGCGTTTGCCCGTTTTCATGCTTTTGCCTAACACGAGCAACAGGTCGGCGGTGTGGGCCAGGGCATGTGCCCAGCCTTTTTCTTTTACATAACCACGTGGGTCTCTCTCCGCGGCCAGATACCACAGTCCTTTTTCAAGGATGGTTTTCAGGATGGTATCTTTTAACCGTGGAACTTTATTGTCGTTGTAAACGATCTCAGCCAGGAAAAGGGCTGAGAAGGAGCGCAGAAAGACGCTGTCTGATTCCATCTCACCGATTCCTGTTTCTAAATTTGCCAGTAAGTTAGCGATATAAATTTCGATTTCTTCCAGATTGTAATAATCGCGTTCCAGGAAATTGACGAAGATGTCATAAGCAATTTCGTCACGCAACTCCGGATTGGCGCTGCCGAGATACAAAAACAATTCAGAGGTCAGAGATGTGGGGGTGTGATCCGCGGGGATTGCGTAATCATTTTCTTGTATTGTCTTCCAGAATAGTTTGTCCATAACTTTTTTATACTATCGTGATATTTTTACTGAACGTCAGGCGTTCGTCTCATAAATCTTAGCGATCACTTCTTCCAGCGGTGGGTCAGATATAGTTATATCTACAACCTGACTGCGCGCTGAAAGGTCGGCGATGACCTTGTCTACGGGCGTCTTGCGCGTGTTGAAACGCAGCTTGACACCGTAGCGGCCTACCTTAAGCACTTCTACACCGTCCAGCGAGAAATCGACCGGCACTTCGTCTGCATAGCGCACCTCCACCAGCTTGGAGGTCAAGAAGCGGCGCTTCAGGTTGGAGACTCTGTCTTCGTAGACGATCTGTCCATGGTTGATGATGATGACGCGCTTGCACAGCGCTTCCAGATCACCCGCATCGTGCGACGTCAGCAGCACGCCGACGTTCTCCTCCTGCGCCATACTGCGAATCGAGTCGCGGATGCGTTGTTTGGCGACCACGTCCAGGCCGATGGAGGGCTCATCGAGCAGGAGCAGCTTAGGGTGGTGAAGAAGTGAGGCGGCTACTTCGCAGCGCATACGCTGTCCCAGAGAGAGCTTGCGCACAGGCGTCTCCAACAGGTCCCCTATCTCGAACGCTTCGGAAAGCTGGCGGATGCGCTTCTTTGTCTCGCCATCGTCTATCTCGTAGATTTTGCCGAACAATGTGAAGGTATCGATGGCCGGAAGGTGATACCACAACTGCGGGCGCTGGCCGAAAACCGTCCCGATGTGATAGGCTAATTCGCGGCGTTGTTTCCAGGGTGTGTAACCGAGCACCTGGGCCTGGCCGTCGCTGGGGAGCAGGATGCCGGTCAGCATCTTGATGGTGGTGGACTTGCCAGCCCCATTAGGACCGATGAAGCCGAGCAGTTCGCCAGCTTCCATCTGAAACGAAAGCCTGCGCACCGCCTCCACAGTGACATACTCAGGCCGGACGAGAGCGCGCATGGAGCCGCTCAACCCGGCAGCTTTACGCTTGGATTTGAAGATTTTTTGCAGGTTGGTGACTTGGATAGCGGTCATATTAACAAATCGTTGTTACGGGATTAATCTTTTGTTTACATGGGGCTGTTACAATGATAATCGATAAAAAGGTAATGAAAGGAGGTAAACAGTTATGAGTAATATGCTTGAAGCGTTGAAAAGTGGTTGGACCGTTTCAGATGTAACTACGGTGTTAGCTCACGGACGAAACGACGAAGGTCGTGGTTTCCTGGTAACGTTGATGCAGCCGAAGAACCACATGTCCCGCAAAGTGTATCTGCCATATTCAGCAGAAACAGAAACATTGCTGAACCGGGCATCCTTGCCATTGGTTGCATAAGAGCTCAATGACCACCACAATCAGTACCCCGCAAGGGGATTTTTTGTTTAAATGCCCTTAAAGCTCTAATCGGGGCTCAACCCCGATTAGAGCACTTCGCAATGTGCGTAAGTCCTCAATATTTTACTTATTGCCAAGACTGCGCACGCTACCCACACCGCTGATATGCTCATCGACAGTTGGGTCGCCGTAATAGTCTACCGAGCCCGCGCCGCTGATGCTGGCGCTCAGGGATTCTTCTGCCCACACTCTCGCGGATCCGGCGCCGCTGATGTGCACATCGGCACTCTGACTTTGCAGATCGCCGCCGTTGAAGTTGCCAAATCCGCTAATGCTGAGCTGCAGACTTTCAGCGATACCGTCGACATTGATGTTGCCTGCGCCGCTCAAGCTGAAATCCAGACTGCCGGCATCCAGATCCTTCAGAGTGACATCGCCAGCGCCGCTGACAGAGACTGACAGGGAATCGGTCTTCAGTTCCTCGATCAGCATCTTGCCTGCGGTTGGGAACTGGACTCTGTTCAACTCCACCACAGTGATCGTAACAAGTACGGGTTCAGTGGGATTGACACGGTCGCGCCAATTCCGTTCGGTGTTTTCCAAATACAGCGTGCCATTACGCACTTCCGTACTCAACTGCGCCAGGAGATTGTCTTCAGCTTCGATTTTCACCGATTCGGACTCTCCCTGCCGGACCGTGATTTCACCTGGATACTCTAAAACAATCGAATCAAAATCGGAAACTCGACGCGTTTCAGTCTTGACGACGCCCGAGCCTGCTACTGCGCCACCGATTTCAGGGTCGAAATCCCATATATCCAAACCCCAACCGGGGGCATCGTCCCAGCCAAGTTGTGGTGCATAGACCACGGCAGCTACTGCACCCACAATCACCGCTAACGAGACCAACATACCGGCAAAACGCCAGTACGCGCGCAGGATCAGTCCAAGGCCAAGAGCGATCAAAAGATACGGTAAAGTGTGCGTCAAGGCCCACAGGTTTGTGCGTGGGATGATGTCTAGGCCAATTAATAACCACAGCACGCCTGCGGCGATCATTGCAAGCGGCCAGAAAATAGAACGGTCTTTCATTA
>JBAVJG010000367.1:0-2392 GCA_049687655.1 Anaerolineales bacterium
GCCAAAGGCGCGGGCGCGACCGGCACCACGCGGCGCGGCATCGGCCCGACCTACGCCGACAAAGTCAGCTACAACGGCATCCGCTGGAGCGACTTCGCAGATAAAGATGTTCTCACCGACAGGCTGAAAATGCAAATCACGCTCAAGAACAAAATCATCACCGCGCTGGGCGGCGAGGCGCTGGATTACGATGCGGTACTGGATGAGTATTTGGGCTACTACGTGCAGATCAAACCCTTTATCCAGGAGTTATTCCCTATCGTACAGGGTGGGCTGAAAAAAGGCCAGAAATTCCTGCTGGAACAGGCTATGGGGAGCTGCCTGGATACGGATTGGGGCACCTATCCATTCGTGACCGGCTCCACCACTATCGCCTCCGCCGCGACGACAGGGTTAGGCGTGCCGCCGCGCGCCATCAGTCGCATCGTTGGCGTGACCAAGGCCTATACCACGCGTGTGGGCGCCGGCCCGATGCCGACCGAAATCTTTGACGACGAGTTCGCCATGCAAACCCTGAGCGAAGTGGCGGCCACCACCGGGCGCATCCGTCGCGGCGGCTGGCTGGATACCGAGGTGGTGCGCTTCTCGTGCATGGTCAGCGGCGTGGATGCACTCTTTCTGACCAAACTCGATATCCTGAGCGCGTTCGAGGAGATCAAGATTTGTGCAGGTTACGAGTTAGATGGGAAAGAAGTCCACTATTATGACCTGGATTCATACCAGCTTGGGCGCGCGAAGCCGGTCTACGAGACCGTCCGCGGCTGGCATAGTGACATCACGGGCATCCGTCAGTTTGCAGATTTGCCAAGCGAAGCGCAAGCCTATGTAGAAAAAGTAGAAGAACTGGTTGGCGTGAAAGTGGGCTGGATCGGAAATGGCCCGGAGCGCGAGGCCGTGATTGAACGTGAGGGTGCGTCGCACCATGTTTAACGGGATTCTCCTGATGTGAAAGCTGGTTCTCTATAAGGGATGATCTCCAAAAAGTAGGTGCGGCGCACTAAAGGGAAATGAAACAGCCTCCAGAGAAAATTCTGGAGGCTGTTTCATTCTGAATCACAAACCAGAATCAGCGCAATCAGCGTTTATCTGCGTCCAAATTACTCCAAAGGCTCAAACGTCACCTCGACGGTCATGCCCCAGCGCATACGCGGATCGACATCATCCACTTTGATACGCACGGTGTACAAGATATCCCCGCCCTGCGACCTGAATGATTGGCTGATCTCATCCACCAGGCCGTGCATCTCAGCATCCGGCAAGGCATCCGCCAGAATGTTGACGTTCTGCCCCACGGCTACGTCAACCACTTCCAATTCTGTCAGATCGCTGGTCTCGATGTACCACTGACTTGTATCCGCAACAATGACTGCCCAGGTCTCCGACCCAACCATCTCATTGACCGAGATGTTGATATCCATTACTTTGCCGTCAAAAGGGGCCTTGAGTTCGTAATTGGCCAGAGTATTTTCAGCAGAGGCCACTTGCGCATTGGCATTGTTCAGACGCGCTTCGAGCAAAGCCAGTTGTTCGGCATTGGGCCCATCCAGGCCGATCTCGTATTGGTGTTTGGCTTCGGCCTCGGCAGCCAGCGCCTGATCCAGCGCCGCGCGGACGGTATCCCGTTCGCGGATCTCCTCTTCCAGGTCACGAACTGCTTCATTGTAATCTTCCTGCTCTCGTTCCAGGTCATCCTCGGCATCCTTACGTGTGGAATTATCTTCATCCAGGTCCGCATATTTGTCGAATTCATCCTGGGCATCGTTCAAATCTTCCTGCGCATCTTTGACATCTGCTTCGCGATCTTCGATGCGGTCTTCGATGTTATCGACATTCAGGTCTTCCCAATCGCGCTGGGCCTCTGCACGCACCACTTGCGCGTCCATGTAAGCCTGCCAGGCTTCCGCGCGACCCAACCCCTCGGTGCGGAGGAACTCATCGTAGACCTGTTGGGCGGTGGTCAACTCAAGCTGCGATGCTGTTAACGCGGCCTCGGCCTGCTCCCGGTCTGCGAGACGGACAAGCACCTCCCCTTCGCGCACCATATCCCCCTCTTCGACCAGTATCTCAGTCACTTTCCCGCGTACCGTGAAGGAGAGTGTCAGATCGTCCTCCGGGACGAGGTGTCCCTCCGCAATGACGGCCTCGACAGGCAAAAGAGCGGGTGGAGGCGTGGGGGTATCTTCCTGTCCACCGCATGCGGTCAGGAGGAGAGCTGGGATAACCAGCAAAAGAATCAATTTAGTCCATTTCATTGTTACCTCTTCTATTTATCCGCTACTCCCCGCAAATAGGCATTAATATTTTCCCATTCGCGAAGAGTAGCGTAGATTAGCGGATAAAATTACTCGTAAGCCAGTACTTCGCGGATAGTCAGACGCGCCGCGTTGCGGGC
>JBAVJG010000368.1:0-7207 GCA_049687655.1 Anaerolineales bacterium
TCCACCAGCTTGTAGTTGACGCCGTTGAACTGGTAACCGCCCTCAGCGCGCGTGACCGTCTTGCCGGGCCAGTTGCCAGTGTGCTGCTTGAGCCCGGTCAGCGCGTTGAAGAGTGTAGATTTGCCGGTATTGGGGTTGCCAGCCAGCGCGACCACGCGGTCGTATTTGTCAACATTGATACCCATCTGCTCCAATTGTGTGAAAGCCGGACAGGTCTCACAGTGTTCGGTAGGGAGATGTTTTTTGTCTGTCATAATTCCTCTTTTTAGAATGAAGAGCACGGAGTCCAACGACTCCAGTCGTTGGAGCAAAGTCAGGAGACTTTGACTCCGAGTGGTTAGCTTAATTTCGGTAAAAACCTTCCTGTGCGTTTCATATATTCACGATATTCGTCGCCAAATTTCTCGATGAGATTGGCTTCTTCTTTGGGCGTGCGAATCGCCATCAAGATGAATGTAAATACGCCCAGGCCAGCGATGAACCAATTGTCGGCCATCATCCCGAAGGCAATAAACATAGATGAGCCAACCGTATAAAGTGGGTGGCGTACCCAGCGATAAGGGCCGCTGGTGACGAGTTTGTGGTCAGTACGCGTGGCGCTGGTTGGGGTGATGCCGCTGCCGATGCTGCTGAACAACCAGTAGACCCCAAAATCACAAAGGATGCCAACCCCAACCCCAAGCCAGCGTACCCATTCTGGGAGCCCTATCTTTGACCACGCCATCCAACCCGGATTGATCAAATAAACAAATGGGCTCAACCAGAGAACCAGTCCGCCAAGTCTGATGACGGTCATCATGGCTGTGCCATCAGCTTTGCGAGAGACTTTCTCGCCAGTGTCTCTATCTGCCTTGCGGCGGTAATAGCCTGATATGCCCACGCCGGTCAGCAAGAGGAACGCGGCAAGTATTCTAAAGATGTTTTCGTTCATGATTACCTCTAAATTCACATGTCGTTGCGAGGAGGGCATTTTCCCGACGAAACAATCCTCATTATTAGATAAGGATTGTTTCGTTTCACTCGCAATGACATCTACGATACGGGTCTCACCCAAATCTGCGCGGCCTGATCTTTGCGCAGTGCAATCAACGTGCCACGCACACGATATCCGCGCGGGTCGCCGAAGAAATTACCCAACTCAGGATAGATCTCGGTCCCGGGAGTCATGCCCAGGTCCAGGAAACGGCGGCGGGTGAAGCCCTGCACCGCTTCATCCAGCGTGACAATCTTTGCGTGCTGGTCGTGCTTCAGTTCGTCCAGCGAAATTGTCCCGGCGGGCATTACCGCACCTTCGGGCAGCGGCGCAACATGCACGTTGACAGCCACAGCAGGCGCCAGACGGTATTCGTTCTCGCCATCGCTCAGGATATAACGCTGCGGTGTACTTTCCAGGATGCGTATGGTTTGCCCGAGACGCAAACCGGCAGCCGTGATCTGTTGGTAAGCGATGGCTGGCTCATCCTCGAGATGGACGATTCGAGCGGGACGATCAGCCTGCCACGATGTAATGGGCGTGCTCTCGTCTGAGGCCAATTTCCCGTCACGCGTTGGGATGGGGTCGCCGTGTGGATCGCGGGAGGGATGCCCCAACGCAGCTTCCATTTTATCGAGTTGGTCAGCGGTCAGGCCGTGTTCGCGGCGATTGGCCTCACTGTGGACCTTTTCCAGTGGCATGCGGGCCTCGTCGGCCAGGTAGCGTTCCCATAGACGATGTGCACGGACGATATGCATAGCCCAACGCTCGCCCTCGGTGGTCAGGTGCAGTTCAGAACCGCGCGATTCGACCAGTCCCTGGGATTCCATCGAGGCGATGAGAGCGGTCGTTTTGACGCGACGCAGGTCGAGGGTCCCGGCCAGTGACTCGGGCGAGGCGTGGCGGCCAGCCTGCTCTCGGTCAAGAAGATGTTTGAGAGCATCTTCCACCAGTTCGCGTTGACGGGAGGCTTGCCAGTCCCGGTAAAGCGCCAAAAAGCCGAAGCGGGGGATAAATGCGTAGATGAGCAGTATCGCAACTGCTAAGTACCAGAAAGTCATAGGACCTCCACAAAAATTTTTGATGTAATCGCCAGACCAACGACGGTGGAGGGTCGGCCGTGAACCGCGATGGTCAGGTTGTTGTCGAATGATGAGAAGGAAGTAATTTCAAGCTGGGCGCCAGGTACTAGGCCGAGTTCGTCTAAATGTCGCAGGAAGGCAGGATCTTCGTCGTTGACACGCAGGACAACAGCCTCCTGCACAGGACGCAGACTCGAAAGCGGCTTTGCCTCGTCGTTTGGCATGACCAGTTCGGCGGTCGGGATGGGGTCGCCGTGCGGGTCGCGTTCGGGGTTGCCAAGCGCAGCCGCCATACGCGCTTCGAAGTCCTCTGAGATGACGTGTTCCAAGCGGCAGGCTTCCTCGTGGACTTCGTCCCAGGAATAGCCAAGCGACTGCACCAACCAGCTCTCCAGAAGACGGTGGTGACGCAATACTTCAAGCGCAGCTTGCTCGCCCTCGGGTGTAAGCGTGACGCCCTGATGTTTTAGATAATCTACCAGTGGCGGCTCGACAGCGGCTAGCTTTTGAACCATGCCAGTGACCGAGGCAGGCTTAACTCCCAACCGTGCAGCCAGATCATTTGTACTGGCGGGAGTTCCGCCTTCGGTCAGTTCGAAAATGTGCTTCAGGTAATCCTGGGTAGATTGGGAAAGAACGGTTTCCATAATAAATCCTGGTTGCGGAGCATGGACTTCAGTCCGCATCCCATTTGTTCAAATTCTATTTGATTAATAGCCCGGTGCCCCATAACAATAACATGCCAGCCAACACGCCGGAAAAAACGGTTAAGGGCATGGGTTCTTTTTGCACATCTTTTCGGATCAGTTTGGCGACCTCATATACGACTTCGAAGATGGCGCCCGTTCCGATGGCCAGGAACAAGACAGCCAGCGTGGGTGAAGGAGCGAAACCGCCGATCCATGCGCCCAGAATGGCTGGCGCGCCTCCGATCAGGCCCATCCATATCAGCGGGCGGATTCCGGGCCGGTCGCGCAGAACGGGGGCGATGATGCCCAGGCCTTCGGTGATATTCTGGATGATAAAGCCCACTACTAAAAATGCACCCAGAGCGATCTCGCCTACATTATACGCCGCGCCAATGGCGAGACCTTCGCCGAGATTGTGGATACCGATCCCCAGGGCGATCATGTAGGCCAGGGACAGCCGTCTTGCAGACTCATCCCCTCCGGCATCCACCTGTTTGCGAGAAAGCGCGTCCAGCAGCAGGAAGGTTGCTACCGCACCGATGCCGATCAGGCCGATGCCCTGGAAGGGACCCGGCGCTTTTGCGGCATTCTCCAATGCCTCGACCAGCGTGTCCAGGCCGAGAAAAATCAGCAGCCCGGCGGTGACGGCCATCAGGAAGACCATCCAGCGGCGACCGAGTTGGCGCAGGGCCGGGAACCAGAAGATGCCCAGGAAGACCGGGATGACGCCCACATACAGGCCGATCAACGCGAAGGACCAGAAGGTTTTGCCGCTCGGTTCGGGTGTGTTAAAAGCGACCGGGATTTCCAGGTCGAATGCGACGGCATTGGATGTGAAGAGCGTGATGCCGTAGGCTTCACCGTAAGCCCAGCCGTAGTCGATGTGAACAGTCGCCCGCCCGAGACGGGGAATTGTCGCATCGGGTGTGACCTCGATGGGCCAGACGGCTTCGTTGATTATGATGGTTGAAATAGTCAAATCTTCCGGTCCCGAATTGCGGACGTAAATGTCAATATGGTTCGGACTGAGTTCGTAGCGTTCGATGGTCAGGTCTTCGATCGGGGCCGCGGAACGGAGGTCCAGTCCGCCGCCGGTGCTGAGGAACAGGAAGATGACTCCAGCCAGGAGAACGATTGGGAGCAGGAGCAGGATCAGGGTCCGGAAGGAGAAGCGGTTGGTAGTCTGATTCTCAGTCATTATCCACCTCTATTCCGTCACTTCGAACATGCCGGTCCAGCCCAGTTCGGCAAACTCGGTGTTGTGGGCGTGGAACATGAACATACCGGTGTGTTTATAAAAGAACTCGATGATTCCGCGCTGAGCCTGGGTCTGCATGATGGTGTCAGTGTATTCGGCAGGTGTCAGGCTGGTGCCGGTGGGGTAGTAGTTGAAGAAATTGGCGTGCAGGTGAAAGGAGTTGATCAGGTCGAACTCCAGGATGTTGACCAGGTAGATGCGCACCGTTTCGCCTGTCTTGATTGGGATGGGGTGTTTCTGATAATGGAAGGGGATGCCATTAACGGCATAGAAATCATTGGCATTGTCGAAGTCCACATCGTAGCCATGCATGACCATGAGCATCTCACGATCAACGGGGGGGCGGCCCTCTTTAGGGTCGATGATGAAGGCTCCGTACAGACCCTTGGCGACGTGACGCGCCAGGGGGAAAACATGACAATGATATAGATGCAGGCCCATCGGCTCCGCGTCGAACTCGTAGACGAATGAATCTCCCGGCGCGACCGATCCACCCGGACCCGTGCCTGGTACGCCGTCCATCAGGCCTGAGTGAATTCCGTGGAAGTGCATTGTGTGGGGGTGGTTGCTGCCATTGACAAAATGGATGCGAACGCGATCCCCTTCTGTGCAGCGCAGAGTAGGGCCGGGGATGCGCCCGTTGTAGGTCCAGGCCGGGAACTCGATGCCCGGCAGGATTTCGATATTCTTATTAATGGCTGTGATCTCGTACTCGCGTAAGGTCTGGCCGTTTGGCAAAGTGGAAACCTCGCCATAATCGTAATCGGTCAGGATATCAGTGGGGTCGAAGCCATTGGCTTCGTGATCGACTTCACCGTTCACGCCGGGGATCATATCGTCGCCGTGCTGCACCATGGGTTTGGCGGCAACTTTGGCCCCTCCGCCTGGCCGCTGACCAAGGGCGGTAACGCCCGCAGCGCCGGCCAGGGTCAGCCCGCCGTATTTGAGAAAGTCTCGTCTGGAAATGGGTTTCATGTAGCCTCCGTACTGTTAAAGTTATTGGCTAAAAAATAATTTAGGTAATCCTAAATTATTTTAGCAAATAATTTGACTATCGTCAAGGAGTAAACTGTAACTTCATTGTTTCTGTAATAACTTGGAAATTTATATACAATTCTGTCTCGAATATAATGAATCTTGTTCTAATAAATATTGTTTATGATTATCGAGGATTCTTATGCAAGATGCAATACAAGCTGCACAAAACTTTCTGATCCAATCTCGAATCTCCGGAAGCGGGTGGGGATATCGTTCCGATGCTCCCCAGGCATTTCCCGAACCCACTTGTTACAGTTTATTGGCGTTGACTGATACCTCCTTTTCTCCAACCGAATCGATTGACTGGTTATCCGGCTTGGTAAATTTAAATGGACAGCTTTATTTGCCTAATGATGATTCGCCTAACTGGGGCACATCTCATTTGATTATTACCCTTTCTCGGCTTAACCTGTTGCCAGATGTGCTGCAGGTCAGTATTGACTGGTTGCTGGAATGGAAAAGTCAGTATATCGAAACCACCGAAGTGATCACGCTCGATGTAACACTGATCGGCTGGCCGTGGATTAGTGATACGTTCAGTTGGGTGCAGCCCACCAGTTATGCCATCTTTGCTTTAAAGCTTGTCGGTTTGAAAAAGCATGATCGAGTCAAGGAGGCTGAGGCCCTGCTTTTCGATCGAATGTGTCAGGGAGGCGGCTGGAATTTTGGCAACCCGATCATCTTGAACCGATCTATTGATCCCTCGCTTTCAGAAACAGCGATCGCTCTGTTTGCTTTGCAAGATGTGTCTGATGCTGCAGACGAAATCGATAAGGGTTTGACACTTCTTGAAGAAGAACTTCCCAATTACCCTACTGCCTTAGCGTTGTCGTTGGGGATATTATGTCTGCAATTGTATGATCGTCCGATTGAGCGGTTTGTCGATTTGTTATTGGCCCGCCAGGAGACGGACGGCAGTTGGCGACAAATGGCCTGGTGGACGGCATTAGGTGTATTGGCTTTACAGGCTGGCGTGGGTGGTGAAAATGTCTTCAAACTTTAGAAATATCAGTCGACGCGACTTTTTGAAATTATCTGCAACCGGCATAGTCGGTGCTTTTTTAGGTGGACTTGCCGTCCCCTGGATCAAACGCTTACAGCAACCGGCTTCAAATGTTGCGATTCTCAAGGAAAGTTCGTATCACAACAACCTGGTGGATACAATCCGGCGTGGGCTGGACAACTATCCACACATCCAGCAACAAGTTCGTGGTGGAAGAGTTGTCTTGAAACCGAACATGGTGGATTATTACGCCGGTCATCCGTTGAGCACGCATCCGGCTGTCATTGCGGCTGCCATCGCTGCTTTCCGTCAAATCGGAGCGCGGGAGGTGATTGTGGCGGACGGCCCGGCCCATAACCGGGATACGGAAATGGTGCTGGAGCAATCCGGTATCGACGGCGCTGTGAAGGACGAACGCGTCCGATTTGTTGATCTCAACCTGGATGCGATCAGCCCGGTGGATCTGGTTTCGAACTATACCGGGTTATCGCAACTCTTTTTCCCACATACCATCCTGAATGCCGACCTGGTAGTGTCCCTGCCCAAGCTCAAAACCCATCACTGGGCTGGCACGACATTGGCCCTGAAGAATCTGTTTGGTGTTATCCCAGGGGTGAAGTACGGTTGGCCCAAGAACTTCCTGCACTGGCATGGTATCTCGAATAGCATTGCTGATATCGCAACTGCCATCCGTCCCGGCTTTGCGATCATCGATGGAATTATTGGTATGGAGGGAGATGGTCCCCTGCATGGCACAGCAGTAGACTCCGGTGTGATCGTTATGGGGGATAATCTCTCTGCCGTTGATGCAACCGCCACTCGGCTCATGGGTATTTACCCTGAGAACATAGAATATCTGCGCTTGCTGCTGCCATATGATGGAACCATCAACGAGGCTCGCATCCGTCAGTTGGGTGAACCGTTAGAAGCTGTGCAACAGGATTTTGAAGTTGTGCCGCATATCTCGTTTATCAAGGATGAGCCCCCTTTATGGAAGCAGGCTTTGTTATCCGGTTGGGAATAATTTTCGATAATTTCCCACTTTGCCTGGAAATAGTTCATATAAATTACACCTCCCATATTTTCTGGGAGGTGTAATTGTGTATTTTGAATAGCTTATATTGTGTGATGCTTTATGGATATATGAACTGGCCGGCATATATC
>JBAVJG010000369.1:0-14672 GCA_049687655.1 Anaerolineales bacterium
TCCGCAGTTATAGGCCTCCCGATAAGCCTTGACCGCCTCGATCTTTTTGCGTTCCGCCAGCAGGCGTTTGATGCGGTTTTCCAGGAAAGCGTCAGAACTGCCGGTCTGCATAGAATCTGAGTAATTAATCGCTTCACCCAACTCCATGGCCTCAACAGCGTCTTTTGCATCCTTCAGACTGGAACCAGTCGCTTCGCGATAGAGTTTGATGGCGGCAATTTTTTGGTCTCGAGCGAGCAATTCCTTGATTTGACGCTCTTGTTCTGGGGAGAGACCAGTCATAGTGAATTCCTCATACCGATAAAAAAACAGGGCAGAATTCGACCTGCCCTGAATGGGTATTACTCGTCCTTCAATTCCTTGCGCAGCGCCGGGAAGAGCAATACATCGCGTATGGAATGTTTGTCGGTGAGAACCATCGCCAACCGGTCCACGCCCATGCCGAAGCCGCCGTTGGGGGGCATGCCGTAACGCATGGCGCGCAGGTAATCCTCATCAAGTGGATGGCGCTCTTCGTCGTCGGCCTCGTAATCGCGTCCCATTTCGAGGAAACGCTGCTCCTGGTCAAGCGGATCGTTCAACTCGGTGAAGGCATTGCACAACTCGAAACCGGAGACATAACCCTCGAAGCGTTCCACAGTGAGCGGATCGCCAGGCTTGGATTTAGCCAGCGGCGAAATATCGCGCGGATAGTCGTACAGAAAAGTCGGTTGGATCAGAGTCGGCTCAAGGAACTCCGAGAGTAAAAAGTCGATCAATTTGCCGCGCGTGGCGTCCGGATCAGGGGTGTGTTCCTTATGCTTGGCGACAATGGCCTTAAAGAGGGATTCGGCATCTGCGTAATCAGCGATGTCTATGCCGCTGGTTTCGAGGATGCCCTGTCGCATTTCCAGCCGCCGCCAAGGGGGTGTGAAATCCAGTTCCTGGTCCTGGTAAGTGACTTTATAACTCCCGGTCACTTCTTTGGCCGCGTAGGAAACCATCTGCTCGGTCAGTTCCATCACTTGCAAATAATCGGCATAGGCCCAGTAGAACTCCAACTGAGTGAATTCCGGATTGTGTTTGTAGGAGACACCTTCGTTGCGGAAGTCACGCCCGATCTCGTAGACTTTTTCCAGATTACCGACAAGCAGACGTTTGAGATACAGCTCGAACGAGATGCGCAGGTACATATCCTGCTCCAGTTCGTTGTGATGTGTCACAAAGGGTTTGGCTGCCGCGCCGCCGTACAGCGGTTGCAGGATAGGCGTCTCGACCTCGAGAAAGCCGTGATCGTCGAGAAAGGCTCGCAGGGCTTTGACCAGGGCAGCGCGCTTGCGGAACACCTTGCGGACGTCGGGATTCACCGCCAGGTCTGCATAGCGCTGGCGGGCGCGCAGTTCCGCGTCTTCCAGCGCCGCGTGACGGACGACAGTGCCGTCTTCGAGGGTTTCATCTTTGGCAGCCGGGAGCGGCGTTACGGATTTGGCAAGCAGCCTGAAGTCGTGGACCAGAAGCGTAGCCTCCCCGGTGCGGGTACGCATCATAGTGCCAGTCGCTTGAATGAAATCACCCAGGTCGAACATTTCATTGAAGAAATCGATCTTGTCCTGCCCGAGTTCGTTGACGCGCAAGAACAACTGGATCTTGCCATCACCATCTTCGATGTGCGTAAAGGTCAGCTTGCCCATCGGACGGGAGGCGCGGATGCGCCCGGCCAACGTGGCCACCACTTCCGGTATTTCGCCTTCCGCGGCCTGCTTTTCGGCTGCTTCGAATTCGGCAATGGCCTGTACGCTGGTGTGGGTGCGCTCGGCGCGAGTCGGATAGGGTTCGATCCCCTCGGCGCGCAATTCCTTTATTTTTTCCAGGCGGATTTCTTCAAGCGATGTGTATTCTGGCATTGTTCACTCTTTCAGGCCCCCTGCCCTATTTTCCGCAGGAAAATGGGGCAGGGCCGGGGTGGGGGTAAAAAAAGCCCCGCGCTTCCTATAGCAGGTGCGCGGGGTAAAAATGCATGCCCCTGGTTATCCGATCTTGATGATACGGATGGTGTAAGAACCGTCGGGCGTTTCCACTTTCACTTCGTCACCAGCGCGATGATTCAAAATAGCCTTGCCCATTGGCGATTCGTTCGAGATTTTACCTTCGCGCGGGTTGGCTTCAGCCGCACCGACGATTGTATAGGTCTCTTCTTCAGCACCGTCTTCCTGAATCGTCACTGTGGAACCAACCTGAATCAATTCACCCCTCTTCTTCTTATCATTTTCGATCACGCGGGCAGTGGCGAGCAGCATTTCCAGTTCCTGAATGCGGCCTTCGACGAAGGCTTGCTCGTTCTTGGCGGCTTCATATTCGGCGTTCTCGATCAGCTCGCCGCCCTCCATCGCCTCGTGCAGGCGGTCGGCAACTTCCTGTCGCTTGATTTTGCGCAGGTAATCAAGTTCGTCTTGCAGTTTTTCGAAACCTTCCTTGGTCAGGAATGTGCTTGTCATAGTTTTGTCCTACGAATAGAATTTGCATCTCTTTGTAAGAGATGCAATGGGGGTTGTTTCTCAGAAAAAAGGCAGCAAAGCTATATCTATTCAATTTTCCCAATAAACGGCCATAATATATCATGTTTTTAAGGCAGAATCAAGATACATTTTGACTATTTTTCGTCCAAAGGGAGAATCCACCTTTTTCAAGATAATAAGCACGGATTTCCTCTTCCACCTTTTGTGGACTTTCAAACAAAGAGCTTAATTGGGATTCATAGGCCAGCGCCGCCTCGATCCATGCCTTCAGGCCTGCTTCCGTTATAGAGAATAGGGATTCTTTCATCAAGGCTACCTGCGGGGCCAGTTCCCCGGGCTGCTTGAATACATACGGCACATCAGCCGTATACCACAGTGGACGCTTCAACCGTTCCACTGCCTGCCGCACAAGGATGTGATCCGCATGGCCCCCAATCCCCAGTTGGCAGATGACCTGGTCATCCACTTGCAGGTGGGGGGCAATCGATTCTGCGATCTCATCAGGCAGATGCGCTTCCGCTTCATGCGGCTGGACGAAAATGTCCAGATAAAGTGGTTCGCCATCCGGCCCACGGCGGTAGATGCAATCCGGCACATCGAAATGGACGGTTTTCGCCCCTACGATTTCGGCTGCATGCACATCTTCCGCACGACGTAGGTCCACGGTTTCTTTGGCAGTGCCGGTACCCCATTGGAAATGCATCACTTGCGCGAAGGGTGTCAGTTCACCCGGCGGCGGATACCCGCACACAATAGTCCAAATTTCAACCGGGATTCCAGCTCGGGTTTGGTCATAGATGAAGCCGCCGGCCGAAAGGACTGCGTCATCCAGGTGAGGGGAAATGTAGATCCAACGCATGTCGGTAATTTACCACAGATGTTCATCCGATGCGAATATAATTACAGCGGAGGAGCTATGTCTACATTGCCTTTGGAAGGAATCCGCGTTCTTGACCTATCACGTTTGCTGCCGGGGCCCTATCTCACCCAGCTGATGGCTGATTTAGGTGCTGAAGTCATCAAAGTGGAAACTCCCTTGGCCGGGGACCATGCGCGCCTGGCGCCACCCGAAATGGGCCTGGGGAATATGTACGAGACTATCAATCAGAGCAAAAAGAGTCTGGCGCTAAACTATCGCAACGCGCGCGGACGGGAACTCTTCATCGAACTGGCCAAAACTGCAGATGTTGTGATGGAAGGCTTCCGCCCGACGATCGCTGACAAATATGGCATCGGGTATAAAGCCGTCCAGGCGGTGAAGCCGGATATTATCTACTGCTCGCTTTCCGGATACGGGCAGGAAGGACCGTATCAACAGCGTGCCGGGCACGATTTCAACTATCTGTCTATTGGTGGGGCATTCGGACTCAATGGACGCCCCGGCGAACGACCGGTACCTTATGGCCTGCCGGTCGCGGACTTGAGCGGGGGTATGCTGGCCGCCATCGCTATCCTGGGAGCGCTGGTGGGACGTGAGCGAGGTGGTCAGGGTATATACCTGGACATGGCCTTACTGGATGGCGTCATCTCGTGGATGACCCCGCTGGCCCTGAGTGCACACTTTAGCGGACTGAAGGTGGGCGCGGGCACACATCCCTTGTTGGGTGGGCGCGCATTTTTCAATATTTACGAAACTTCCGATGGAAAATACATCACGTTAGCGGCCATCGAACCGCATTTCTGGGGCGATTTCTGCAAAACGATTGACCGGTGGGACTTGATCGAACGACAGTACGATCCCGCCCTGGAATCGGAAATAGAAATGATCTTCAAACAGAAGACACGCGCCGAATGGTTAGCTCTGTTTGCGGACAATGATGCCTGCGTGGAACCGGTCAATTCGATTGAAGAGATGCTGTCTGACCCGCAGGTGCAGGCGCGCGGGCATGTCCGCATGGAAGATGGGCAGCCGGTCGGGATGCGCTCTCCGTTTGTGTTCGCCCGCCAAGAACGCTCATCCGCCCCGGCCCTGGGTGCGGATACACGTGTTTTATTAAAAGAAGTCGGTGTGAGCGATGAAGAAATCGATTCTTTAGCTGAACGGAAGATAATTGCAATAGGCTGAAAACTCGATTTTGAGAAACGTTGTAAATTGGATTCAAATGTTGATTTTGGCCTGTAAGTCAGGTACACTAAATGAGATGGAGGCAGATACGGAGGCTACGATGGAAGAAAGACGGAAACTCGATCGAAAATATTTGATTGTTTATTCACGTGTGTTCGAACGTAACCTGGGCAAAATGCTGGGTTATCTTGGTGATCTGAGTTTGTCTGGGGCCATGATCATCAGCGAGCAGGCGCAGACCGTGGACAGCGTGCTCCCATTACGTTTCGACCTGCCTGATTTGCAGCTTTTCAGTATCGGTCAATTGGACATTGCCGCGCGTGTCGCTCATTGTGAGCCGGATATCAATCCCGCCTTCTACAACATTGGATTTGAATTTTTAGATGTAACCCCGGAGCAAAAAGCTATTATAGAAAAGATGATGGATGCCTATGAGTTCCGGCGCGAAATTCCCAACTATCCTCCGCCGCCCTCGTCTTTGCAGGGTGACGAATAATTGAGAACCCGTTAAACGGAAACAGGCTCCGGGTCCTGAGAGACGCGGAGCCTGTCTATTTTTATGGGATTACACAGTGCGCGGAATGGTGCCGAAAAAAGGGATGCGAGCGCCACTCGCATCCCTTTTTTCGGGCTTCCTCCGTATTTTTGCGTAAGTCCTGTTGTTAAAAACTTTATGGCACAGTGACGAGAAAATTATCGAACAGGATGTCCACCCCGCCTTCATCGTATGTGCTGGCCAGCAGACCGGCGTCGCCGTCTGACAAGGTAGAATCCGTCACGCTGGTGAAAACGACATCGTTTACATACAGGGTCAGCAAGTTGCCAAAGCACTCGGCCTTGATATGATTGGTAACGCTACCCTGGTTGATGGCATCAAACGGTTGTAACTGGCCATCGGATGAAATAACATCCTGTGAACTCTCGGTGACCAGCACGATGCCTGCGTAACCGTCGCTGCTGATAATGAATTCGTAGAAATTTGCAGAAGTGCCTATCCCTGAATATCGACAGAGAATCCCATAATCGTTGAAATCCGGCCCGCCGATCTTGGTAGCATCCACTTCGATGCGCACATTAGACGGGAGTGTGTCCCCCAACCCAGGGCTAGCCCAAAAAGTGAATTCAGTCTGGTCAATGTATATACGATATGCGCCGTTTTCATAGTCTGTCACGCCATCTGCATCGCTGAACTGATCCCAACCGCTGGATGGATCTGAAAAATCGTCTTGAAACAGAACATTGGAAGGCACTTGCTCTGCTTCAGGGATGGTTTCATTCCCAGGTTGTTGGGGTTCGGTGGGAAAAGGATCTCCGCCTTCCAGTAAACGTGAAACATACGAGCAGGCCAGGCTGGCGAGTACTAGCATAGCGATCACAAGGTAAGTTCGTTTTCTCATGGCATTCTCCTGGGAATTTTCCCCAGTATACTCAATTTAGGGTTGTTATGATTTGGTTACTTTGATTTTGCCATGAAATCCGGATACCTACCATAGAGAGACTATAATCTAAATAGCGATTAATGAGTATTTTGGATAGGCACCAAAATTATTTCGCCAGAATTGTAGCTGACTGTGTTTAGGAGACTTGATGAGTAACATTCTGCCGATCCCCGATTTCTTTGACTCAGGCAAACTGGACCAGGTTTGGCGTGTGCCTTATGAAGAACGCGCCAGGGATGCAAAAGACTGGGCGCTTCAACACGGACTTCAACCTGCTACCGCTGACCAGCCCAAAATCTGGCTGATGTTAGTAGACGTGCAGAACACGTTTTGCCTGCCAGACTTCGAACTATACGTAGCCGGCCGCAGCGGCACAGGCGCCGTGGACGACAATCGTCGCCTGTGCGAATTCATCTACCGTAACCTGGGAACTATCACCCGGGTCACCGCTACGATGGACACGCACCAGGCCATGCAGATTTTCCATGCCATCTTTTTGGTGGATGAAAACGGGGAACACCCCGCGCCTTACACCATTGTGAGCGCAGAAGATGTCCGTAGGGGCAGGTGGAAGTTCAATCCAGCGCTGGCAAGTCATTTTGGCATTTCTGCACAGGACGGCCAGGAACGTCTTCAGCATTATACGAATCGGCTGGAAGAAGTAGAAAAATATTCGCTGACGATCTGGCCGTACCATTCCATGCTGGGTGGAATCGGTCACGCGCTGGTTTCGGCGGTTGAGGAAGCGCTTTTCTTTCATTCGATTGCGCGTTTGTCACCACCCAATTTTGAAATCAAAGGCGACCGCTCGTTTACCGAACATTACTCTGTCATTGGTCCGGAAGTGGAGAAAGGTCCAAAGGGTGAGGTCCTGGGCGAACACAACGACAAGTTCGTGAAAATACTCAAGGATGTGGATAAGCTCGTGATCGCCGGGCAGGCCAAAAGTCATTGTGTTGCGTTTACGATTTCCGATTTATTGAGCGATTTGAATAAAGAAGACCCCGCCCTGGTGCAGAAGATCTACCTGCTCGAAGATTGCACCTCGCCAGTGGTCGTCCCGGGTGCGGACTACACTGAGCAGGCCGATGAAGCCTTTGCCAGATTTGCAGAGGCCGGCATGCATCTGGTGCATTCGACTGATCCGGTATCGAGTTGGCCGGATTTCGACAGGTAGGGATGGCTGAGCGAAGACGCCTGTCAAAGTTTTTATCGCTCATCCTGCGGCACCGCGCTCAGGATTTCGGTTTAACGCTGGATTCACAGGGTTTTGCCGATTTCGATGACGTTCGTGAAGTTGTGAGTCGGCGTTCAACCGAAACATATTCTGAAGAGGACTGGCAAGCTGTATTAGATGGCCAGGTAGATGGCGAAAAACGCTTCGAAGTTGTCGCCGGGAGAATACGGGCGTTATACGGACATAGCAAAGTCGGACCAATCGAATATCCAACAGTAGAGCCGCCGGCTATACTGTATCACGGCACTAATCCACAAGCTGTGAAATCTATCCGCGACCAGGGGCTTCAAGCGATGAAACGCCAATATGTTCACCTGTCTACTACAGTCGAGCGCGCCATGAAAGTCGGTAGTCGTCGAACGGATCAGATAATACTGCTCAAGGTTAGAGCGGCTGTGGCACATCGCGCGGGGATTGCGTTCTATAATCCCGAGCCGGAACATTTCCTGGTAAAAACTATTCCAGTGGACTTCATCGATTTTCCCCCTAATTCTCCTGGAATGTCACCCTGAGGGAACGTTTGTTGCGACCGAAGGGTCTCTTACAGGTTGTTGAACATCCTGCACTCCGCTCACCGTTCGTGCTGCGAGCACGCCGGCCCGCCGTTCTTCGCGAGCGACGAAGATGCTACGCGAAGACGGGGTACGAGACGGCAGCATGACATTATGGTAGTAATACTCTTTCTATCTTGAACGGCGTCCCCTGCACCGGTTCCTCATCAAACTCACGTGCGGCCAGGTGACCTGAAAACACCGCCTGGGCGATGATATTCGGTGCTTCGGCGTCGCCGATCAGGCGCAGGGATTGGAGTTTTTTTTCGACCAGCGCGGGCTGCAGATCGTAGTACAGGCCGTCGTTGGAGATGCGGTCAGTGACAAGCACCACGGCTTCGTGGGGGAGAACAGTGGACTCTCCGGTTAAGGAATGGGACAGTGTAACGGCATCAGGTTGAATTTCAGAAAGAAGCGTTTGGGGAAATAGTTTGACGCCCAGTTTCATTAGTCTTATTTGGATCTTGGATTGCTCGAGTGTAAACTGCGTCCAGTAGGAGACCAGCGGCGCGGGTGTGACCAGGGTCACGTCACAGCCGTTTTGGGCCAGCAGTTCGGCCAGCACGCCGCCCAGGTAGAAGTGATCATCGTCGTAGAGGATGACGCGGCCGATCGGGAGATTTCCATCCATAATGTCGTCAGGCGTATAAACATTGGATTGATCGTGGCCGGGGATAGGGTGGTGGATGCTGCGGCCTCGTCCATCGCGGCGATAGGCCGCGCCGGTGGCCAGGATGACGTGGGGGATGCCGGTTTCGAGGATCTCGGCGGCGGTCATCGGGCTGGAGGGGTACGGGCCGACGTTGGACATCCTGGCAAGACGAGTTAGCCGCCACTCGGCCACGCGCCGCCACTCGGAGAGGCCGGGCAGGGCCGACTCGCGTACCACACGCCCGCCTAGTTCACGATGTGCATCCAGCAGGGTGAGGTTGTAACCGCGCTGCCCAAGAGAGACGGCGCATTCCAACCCCGCCGGGCCGGCACCGACGATCATGATTTCGGCTTCGCTCTTCCTGGGCGCGATGATCTCGGGGTGCCAGCCGCGCCGCCATTCCTCACCCATGGTAGGGTTCTGGGTGCAGCGGATAGGCACGAAACGCGTGTCGCCGGTGACGCAAATGTTGCAGCCGATGCACTCGCGAATTTCATCCAGGCGGTCCTCCTTGATCTTGTTCGGCAGGAACGGGTCGGCGATGGACGGGCGCGCTGCCCCGATCATATCCAGCACGCCGCGCCGAATGGCAGAGACCATCGAATCCGGCGAGGTATAACGTCCCACGCCGACCACCGGCTTGCCCGTCATCGATTTGACAAAGGCTGTGTACTTTTCCTGGTAGCCTTCTTTTTCAAAGCGTGAGGTGGCCGAGTCATTGCTCCAGTTGCTCAGGTTGACGTCCCACAGATCGGGCAGTTCGGCCAGCATGGCGATGATGTCGTGACCTTCACCCTGGTGCGTGATGCCTTCCTCGCCGAGCAGTTCTTCTACGGCAAAGCGTGCCACCACACCGCATTGGTCGCCCACGGCTTCCTTGGTGTCTTCCAGAAGTTCGCGAAACAGACGCGTCCGGTTTTCTAGCGAGCCACCGTATTCGTCGCTTCGGTCGTTGTAACGCCGCAACAGGAATTGCGCGGCGGCGGTCAGCGCGTGCCCGGCGTAAACGTAGATCAGATCAAAGCCGGCGCGTTTGGCGCGCAGCGCGGCGGCGCGGTGCCAGCGACGCAGGTTGCGGATGTCTTCTTTATCCATACGGCGGGTTTGGGCAGGGTCGTAGCCCGTCCCGCCCAATGTACCCATCGAAGTCGGCGCCAGCGAAACGGCGCGTGTGTACAGGTTGTTGGCATCCAGCCCGTTGTAAGCCAGCTCGATGCCCGCTAGCGCGCCGTATGCATGCACCGCTTCGGCCATCAGTGCCAGCGCCGGGATGTCATCGTCGCTCCACAGGCGGCCCTCGAAATATGGCGATAGGTCGCTGCTGTGGTGGATTTCTACTTCCTCGGTGCACACCACGCCCCAACCACCCTCGGCCTTGATACCACGCATGGCCGCCAGCCCACGTGGCATGCGGTAGCCGAATCCGTTGCAGTGCGGCACCTGGTAAAAACGATTGGGAGCAGTCACGGGGCCAATTTGAACCGGGTCGAAGAGAATGTTGTAGGGAGAGGACATGTTTCTTTTCCTGTCAATTATTGAAAACGGATTTCAAAGTCTCCAGACTTTGGCGCAACATCGGGAGACGTTGGACTCCTATTTATGACGGTTTTCCAATTCCCCGGCCACATCCCCGAGCGTGATGCCTTTGGCTGCCATCAATACCAGAACATGATAGGTCAGGTCAGCGATCTCCTCGACAAGACGCCCGTTCTCCTGCGAAAGCGCCGCCACGACCACCTCGGTCCCCTCCTCACCGACCTTTTGGGCAATGTGCGGTAATCCCGCGTCAAAAAGCGAATTGGTATACGAGCCGGGTTTGGGATTCGCCTTGCGGTCGAGAATAACAGCGTAGAGTTCGTTTACATTCATTGTCTACTTGTCTCCTTGTTTACCTGCATGCACATAGACATGGAAACAGGTAAACACGTTGAACACACACTAAACTTGTAAGGTGCGATAAAAGCACGATACCGCCCCCGTATGACAGGCTGGCCCGGCAGGTTCTACCATCACCAGCAGCGTATCGCTGTCACAGTCATAGCGGATTTCAACCACTTTCTGTGTATTACTAGATGTAGCGCCCTTATGCCACAACTCTTGCCGTGAGCGTGACCAAAACCAGGTCTCACCGCTCTCGATGGTCTTTCTCAGCGACTCGGCGTTCATCCAGGCTACCATCAAGACATCTTTGGTAGTGGCATCTTGAATGACAGCGGGAATTAGTTCATTTGAATCAAATTTAAGATTTTCCATAACTCTCCAAGACGAACCGCGAAGCCCGCAAAGAGCGCCAAGAAAACCCTTCTTTTTATTCGCGTACTTTGCGTTCTAAGTGCCCGAAAGGGTATTGCGGTTTAATCCACCATACGAATTTTTAGGCCTCTATCCGCAAGATAGGACTTGATTTCACCAACCGTATATTCTCCATAATGCAGCATGGACGCCACCAGCGCCGCATCCGCTTTGCCATCGGTCAGCACAGCGTAGAGATGCTCCGGTCTCCCGCCACCACCCGATGCAATGACTGGGATCGTCACAGCCTCTGCGATGGTGCGCGTCAGGGTCAGTTCGTAACCTTCCTTGGTGCCATCCGCGTCGATAGAGTTGATTACCAGTTCGCCCGCACCCAATTCTTCCCCTCGCTGAGCCCACTCGATAGCATCCAATCCCATGCGCGTGCGTCCGCCATTGATCACGATCTCGTAGCCGGAAGCAATTTTTGGGGTCGGTTCGACGCGCAGCACGTCCATCGACAGGACCACCGCCTGTGCCCCAAAAGACCGTGAAGCCTCGCTAATCAGTTCCGGTCGTTTCACCGCTGCCGAGTTGACGTTGACCTTCTCTGCGCCCGCCAGCAGCACGCGCGAGCAATCTTCCACCGTGCGCAGGCCGCCGCCCACCGAGAAGGGGATGAAGACCTGCTCGGCCACACTGCTGACCACATCGATCATGATGTTGCGTTTGTCGCTCGAAGCGGTGATGTCGTAAAAGACCAGCTCATCCAGCCCGTCTTCATAATATTTTTTGGCCTGTACGATCGGGTCACCGATGTCCTTAGTGTCCACGAATTTGATCGACTTGGCCAGTTTGCCGTCACGCACGTCCAGACAGGAAATAATACGTTTGGATAACATTACGGCCTCCATTCCGAAAAGTTCTTGAGCAGTCCCAACCCCAGCGGCCCGCTTTTCTCGGTGTGGAACTGCACCGCAAAGAGATTGTCCACGCCAATTGCCACAGGAAACGCGCCTCCATAGTCGCTCGTTGCGTAGACTTTTGAGTTGTCATTGGGTTGTGGATAATACGAATGCACAAAATAAAACTCGTCATCCTGATGCAGATGCCTCAGGATGGGATGCGGCTGCGTAACAGTCACAGCATTCCAGCCCATGTGCGGGATTTTGAGCGCCGGGTCGCTTCGTTGGAAGCGGACTGTTTCTCCAGAGATCAGGTCGAGGCATGGGGTGTCGCTTTCTTCTGAGTGGGTCAGGATGATCTGACAGCCGATGCAGATACCGAGGATAGGAGTGCCTTTTCGAAACGATTCTTTCAGCGCTGTATCCAGGTTCCGCTCTTTGAGTACAGCCATCGCCGCGCCCGCGGCACCCACGCCGGGGAAGATAACCTTTTCTGCCTTATAAACAATATCCGGGTCCGCGCTGATCTGGTTTTCGATGCTTAGGTGATCCAGCGCGCGCTTTACGGACGTCAGGTTTCCTGCTTTGTAGTCAACAATTGTGATCATACTATTCCTACTTGTAGTAACGACTTTGGTCGCTTTAAGCGGCTAAAGCCGTTACTACATCTTGTAAAGAAATTTTCCCTTCATACAACGCCCGCCCGATGATGACGCCAGCCAGCCCTGCTTCTTTCACGCGGCGGACATCCTCCAGCGTGGACACGCCGCCTGAAGCGACAATCTGCAGACCTGTCTGCTCCTGTAACATAATCGCACTTTTAACATTCACGCCCCTCCCAACGCCATCGCGCTTGATATCCGTCAGCACACACCATTCGAGGCCTTGATCCCGTAAGCGCTGCCCGACTTCGAGCACAGTCAACGGCGTGGATTCCTGCCAACCCTTGACCATGACCTGTCCATCGCGTGAGCCGATGTCTCCGGCGATGCAGGATGGACCATATCTTTCGATAGCCCAATCGACCAGTCCGGGGTTTTTGATCGTCGCTGTGCCGAGAAAAACACGTTCCACACCCATTTCAAGCGGAATTCGAACAGTCTCCTCATCACGGATTCCGCCTCCAAACTCGACTTTCAACCCGGTACTTAGAATGCTTTCCAGCGCTTTCAGGTTGGCCTGCGCATCTTCATTGAACGCGCCGCTCAGGTTGATAACGTGCAGCCATTCTGCGCCCTCAGCTTTGAACTGCTCTGCCTGCCGACGCGGGTCATTGCCGTAGATGGTCTGTCGGGAAGGGTCGCCCTGCGCCAGCCGGACGATTTTTCCGGCACGCAGGTCGATGGCGGGAAATACAGTGAAAGGGTTATCAGTCATCAGTCTGTCAGTGTGCCCTTCGTAGAAGCCACACTCTTTCTTCTTTCATCTATTTTCGTCGCCATATCTAATGCCCGTGCAAATGCCTTGAATAGTGCTTCAGCTTTATGATGGTCGTCGCGACCGTAAAGCACGCGGGCGTGCAGGTTGCAGCGTGCAGTAACTGCGAAACTCTCGAAGAAATGCGGGAACAGGCTGGTGGGGATTTGACCTATGGGTGCCGGACCCCATTCGGCATCGATCACAGCGTACGGCCGGCCGGACAAATCTATAGCGACGAAAGCCAGGGCCTCGTCCATTGGGGCGTAAAAACTCGCCATGCGGAGGATCCCTTTGCGGTCACCGAGCGCCTGGTCGATAGCGGAGCCGAGTACGAGCGCTACGTCCTCAACGGTGTGATGCACGTCGATGTGTAAGTCGCCGGTTGCTTTGACAGTCAGGTCGAAGGGGCCGTGCACGGCGATATGAGTCAGCATATGGTCGAGGAAGCCAACGCCGGTGAGGATGTCATGTTGGCCAGAGCCATCCAAGTTGAGTTCGATGCGGATGTCGGTTTCGTTTGTTTTGCGGGAGATGGATGCGGTTCTCATAGTTCACTCAATGCTTCCAGCAGGGATTTCATCTCATCGGTTTTTCCGATGGTGATGCGCAGGCAGTCCATGCTTTCGAACAGCCGGACAAGCAGGCCTTGTTCCTTCAGAAAATCGCAAATCTCAGTAGCCGATTTTCTGAACGATGGTTCGACTTTAACTAACAAGAAATTCGCGTCCGATGGATAAACACTTAGGCCCTTGAATCGGTTTAGTTCGGCAGCCAGGCGGTCACGGTCTGCAATTACGCGGGAAATATTCGACTTTAGAAAATCTATTTCACTCAGAGCAGCCATCGCGGCGGTCATCGCAGGGACGGTGACGTTGTACGGGGACTTGGCCTGCCAGAGCACATCTCCCAGCCATTTGGGGAACGCGCCATAGCCGATCCGGAAGCCTGCCAGCCCGGCCCATTTGCTGAACGTGCGCAGCACCACCAGGTTTTGACGGTCTGGCACTTCCGTTATGAGCGATTGAGAACCGGTAAATTCCAGATAAGCTTCGTCCAGAACGATTAGGATGGGCAGGGCCAAAAGCCTGGAAATATCTTCAATCGAAATGCTGACTCCGGTAGGATTGCCCGGGTTATCGAGATAAATAATTTTTGGAGAGCGGGCTTGAATTGCGGAGATTATCTTATCTAGGTTTAAAGAAAAATCGGCTCGGCGGGGAACATTTACCACGTCGCAGTTTTTCAGGTGCGCGTAGAAAGCGTACATGCTGAATGTGGGCGGACAGACCAGGATGCTCTCGCCGGGCTCGAGCAGCACCTGGGACATGAGTGAAAGCAGCTCATCGGACCCGTTGCCTGCCAGCAGAAAATCAGCCGGGACGCCCGTATAGGCTGACAGAGCAGCACGCAGATCGCGTTGCTCGGCATCGGGATAGCGGTGGGTATAGTCGAGCTTGGCCAGCGCCTGATCGACAGCGGGTGGCGTGCCATAGTTATTCTCATTGGCATCCAGTTTGATAATGGACTCGGGTTTGCGGCCGAGACGGGCGGCCAATG
The DNA here is from genome assembly GCA_049687655.1 of Anaerolineales bacterium. Taxonomy (GTDB): domain Bacteria; phylum Chloroflexota; class Anaerolineae; order Anaerolineales; family Villigracilaceae; genus JAABUE01. Next base: position 14,553 of record JBAVJG010000369.1, read on the forward strand.
AGTCGACCGATTCGCCGGGGATGTAGGCGGGTAAGTTTTGTAAGTGGGCAGGTAATTGCATAGTTACTCAATTTACCACGGAGCACACAAAGAGCACAGAGATTTTTTATTTCTCTTTGG
>JBAVJG010000370.1:0-1967 GCA_049687655.1 Anaerolineales bacterium
TCCTACGACAACTGCCGTGATGGAGACCAAAGTGGCGAATACGAACAAAACGTTCGGGAAGAACATGTGATAAAAAGCGCCCGATAAATTCAACGGCAGGCAAGATCATCTGTTTGTGTTTTCCGTCCTCCCGGTTATCAAAGTAACTGAAACGGACCAGGCCATTGTTCAACCCCAGAATGCGGTGATTGCTAATAGCAATACGGAAAACGTAACGCCCAAGATAATCGATCAACTTTTCTGGGCCGTAGAGCGGGGGCTGAATAAACACTTCCCAATTCTTCGCATTGGCTTTGCGCAACATACCAGCTACATCCAGGTTCCCATCTCGTACATTCAGGCAACCTTCCTGACATAGCTTTTGCACGCCAGCGCAAAACGCACGGCGAAAATCTAGTGAGAATTGCTCTGCTGGAAACAGAAATTTGTTTTTGGCAGGCTGCCAGCGATAGCCATCGGCAGTATGGACCAGTGCGCCCCCCGTGACCATGAAGTGCAGATGGGGATGGCGTTGAATACTCTGCCCCCAGGTATGCAATACCATCGTAAAGCCGATCTCACCTCCCAGATATTTTTGCCCATACGTTTTCAGTATTTGCGCAGCGGTCTTGATCAGATGAGCATACATGACTTCCTGATTCCACCAGACCAGCGGATTGAAAACATGATCAATCGTAAAGACGACATGGAAATAGGGGATTGGCAAGAGCCAGATCTTTTGTGCTTCTAACCACTGCGCTTTTTCAAAACTGCCACATTTTGGACAGTGACGGTTCTTGCAGGACCGGTAGTTGAATTCCCAATGCCCACATCCATTATTACAGCTTTTCAACACTCCGCCCATCGCTGGAGTGCGACAACGCATGATCGCGTTGGCCACACGAGTTTGCTCATAGGACAGCTCATGCCCCTGTTTGTAATCTTTCAGGTGCTTGCGAAAAACATCAGCCACTTCACATCCATCGCCTTGGCTGTTTCTCATTTCCCTTTCCCTACATGTTTAAATTGTCAGCAATAGAACAAATGTTCGTCCAACGGCTCGCGTTACCGGCGGGTGGTGAGAACCAGCTAACGAAACGGACAGTTTCTATCGTCACAGATAATGCCTTTTTGCCGGAGCCGTACCACCCGTCCGCGTGCACGCTGTGTTAGGCGGGATCTGATTGTTTCTAATTTCTACATGGCCTTAAAAACAAATGCATACCCTTCGTAATAAAGAGACGATTGAGTTAGTATCTCGATATTTGAAAAACCAGCCTCTCGTAGAAGGTTTAAAAATTCATCCTTCCAATACCAACGAATGGATAGATCATCGGTAATACATTCGACAAGGCGCTTCTGCTCGTAAAACTCATATCTGTATGTGCCGCGCTTTAATTGTTCTGAAATATCTATTTCAAATCGCTCCAACACAATACTGCGCCTGCCGTCTGGATGAGTTCTGTCCCTTGTAACATGATAGTCGTCGCATTTTCGTTGATAGATATTCTCCCAAGGAATGAAAATATCCGCGAGAAAAAAGCCTTTCGCCGAAAGGTGTTTACGAATACATTTCAAGGAATTCATGGCGCTTTCGGGGGAGACAAGTAATTGGATTGCTCCGCCTCCTGCGAAGATAGCATCATATTTTGTGGAAATAGTGAACTCTTCCATTGACTGATTGTATAGGCCAATATCTTTTAGGCCCAACCTGGCTGCTTTTTCTTTAAGAATCACAAGCATATCTTTTGAAGAATCCAAACCATCAATTTGAATGCCTGATTGTGCTATTGGTATAAGCAATCTCCCGGTGCCACAAGCTAGTTCGAGAATTCTTCCATCAAAATCATGAAAGAAATCTGAATAGTAGTTTATATCACCTGTTCGTTCCTTGAGCCATTCATCGTACCATTCGGCTACTAGCCCCATATAATGTTCATCATGCATTCACTCCTCCTTTATTGATTGAAATAAACGGATGATTTTCC
>JBAVJG010000371.1:0-2307 GCA_049687655.1 Anaerolineales bacterium
CAACAAGCATATTTGCAAGGGTTCAAGCTTGGAAAAGAAGAAACTGCCAATGGAAAAAGTGTAGCAAAAGCGAAATAGAATAAAGAGGGTTTTTATTGATGACAAGTTGCGGGCTGGAAGCAAAGTAACTAGACTAAAAATCGAGAGTGGGAGCGCCTAAGGCGAAAAATTATAGGGATTTGGGGATTAGAAGGTGGAAGAGGAATCTGGAAAATCTGTATGATCGAACAAGCGACAGGTGCAGTAGAAGGAGCACCTTTAGGTGCAGCAAGCAATGTGCCTTTATAGGGCTAGGTCAAGACCACCCGCTGTGCGGGTGGTCTTGACTGATTATATGCATGGACGAAAATTACTCGGATGGGAAAAACTCCACTGGCACACGAATCAAATCGCGGTCCAAACTGCCGTGACCAAAATTGTTACGCGTGAAGTATAGATAAGCTGTCTTATCAGTTGTCTCAAAGTTGCGCGAGTCGCTATCGGGATCAAGCAGGGTGGGATAGAGATGCGAAACATCTGACCCGGGCGAATCGACTGTCCAGGGTAATTCGATTTCGAGCAGCAGTTTTCTGTGGGTCCAATTGACCAGATCGTAGGAGAATGAATAGTAGAAGCCCCAGACTTCCCGGTTATCCAGCCAATCGGCGCTGATGCCGACCAGCACATAACGATCCAGATAAGTGTTATAGGTGATACTCTCGCTTAAGGATTCGCTTGTATTCCCAACCTGATCAATGTGCGGACAGATGTGCGACTTGGGATCGCTGATCTCATCCGTGTACGGGTCAGCAAATCGGCCATCGAAAGCCGTTCCATCCCAGAAGCGCCAGGAGGCGGGTGCGCTCAGGTCATCCGTGCGCATCAGGCAGACCCATTGTTTTTGAGTCCCATATTCGCTGACATTGAAGAAACTATAATAATAACCATCCTGCCCTTTAATGATGTTGCTCGGCGCGCGAAAGCCCTCTGGTCCCTCACCGGCCTTGTACGGATAGGGAAATCTGGCTACCAGATGGGCAGGCGGTGCCAGTGCTTCTGTGTAGGTTTGGCCACTATTGGTCGATACTTCTAATGTGATGGAATTGTCCCAACATGGGAAGTAGTCATTCTGTGGACATTGACCGGGGTGCATGTGCCCCTGGTATTCGTTATGAACCAGCGCATAGATAGTCTGTCCATCTTCGGTATAGGTTGAGGCAATCCATTGCGCATCTGTATACTGGGATGGGTCGGCGTCGTGTTTGGAAATCATGATCGGATTACAGTCAACTGTCAAATTGTCCAGGTCAGGCCCAAGCATGCGGTAGTTGACTACATGGCTGATGATCAGCTGCGCCTGACCGGTCGCATCACGAAAAGCGCGCGCGGCCAGGTCCGGGATGTGTTCCTGCTGACAGCGGTCGTTCGTCCAATCGAAAACGATCTCTTCCTCGGCGACGATTTTCAGGGTCGGGTTTGGGAAGGGATCGCTGGTGGGCGTTGAGTGTGGAGTGTTCGTCGAAGGAGGAAATTCAGTCGCCGGTAGCTGTGTGGGTGGGTCGGTTGGTTGTTTCGTCGGCCCCCCCGTTGTAGAGCCGATACAGGCAGTCAGAATCAGGGAAAAAACTGCAATCCAAAGAATCCATTTGTAAACATGTTTGTTCATATTCGAGGTTATAGCACAGACAAAAGTTAAATTCAACAAATATTTACCAGAGTGGAAAGGTCCCGCCCTGGAAACAGGGCGGGATTGCGTTAGACTATCTCCGCCATACGGATATTCGTAATCTCTCCAAAAAGTTGGAGTTGCAGCACGGGCAAACTCTCTAGGGGCAAAATGTTGATCTCGTTTGCCAGAAGCAGACTCAGGGTCCGAGTAGGAAGCGCGCGGGAATCGTTGAAGCCATCCAGAAGCGTGCTTGCCTCGTCATCCGCGGCGATGCGGTTGATCGAGACGTTCCCACAGTTCGTACACTGGTAGACAAGCATCAGCTCGCCGCGCCCGCATCCGTATTTGTCTATGCTGCGTTTAGTCGTCAGGGCTACCGGTTGCATAGACGCTTTACAGGCCGACAGGCGATCGCCCATGGCATTCAGATCCAGATGGCGTGACCACAGACAGTAGGGACAGTGGTTGCGGTTTTTGACGCCGGAGATCCAGTGCGCGCTAGTGACGATGTAACCACAATGGGCGCACTTGAAATCATCAAAGGTACCCGCGCGGCTCATAGTTCCCCTCGCAGGTTCAGGTAGCTCTTGTAGCGGTAGGGGCTGATCTCTTCTGCCATGACCGCCCGGCGGATGGCGCAGCCCGGTTCCACATCGTGG
>JBAVJG010000372.1:0-1582 GCA_049687655.1 Anaerolineales bacterium
GTTACGATCCCTGTAATTAGAATCATCCCAAAAATAATATTTGCTATTACTGGCGGCAGATAAAAAGTAACAAACGCCACCAGACTGAGTAAAACCGCACTAACATGGATTGTCAGAACCGCCCTGCGCTCATCAAGACCAAGCGCTATCAGCCGATGGTATGTATGATCAAGTTTGGCCTGGTAGATGGGCATCCCTTTGCGCACCCGGGAATACACTACCAACGAAGTGTCAAAGATGGGCATGCCAACGAGGAGGATCGGAACGAACCATGAGGAGACTGGCAAAAAACCCACCGGAGCGTACTCCATTGCAATGGCTGCAATGAGAAATCCGAAAGTCTGCGAACCCGAATCCCCTAAAAATAAGCGAGCTGGCGTCACGTTAAAAAAATAAATCCCAACAGTTATACCCAGAAGAATAATACTGATCTCTGTCAGGTACCCTTGACCAGACAATGAAGTGACCAAAATGAAGAACAGGAGAGCGATGCCGCTTAGTCCCAGTGCAATGCCATCCATGCTATCGATCATGTTCATGGCATTCGTCACCCCGATCAGCCAGAAACAAGTAAGAGCGATATCCAGCCACATAACTACCGCAGGGGATAAAAAAGGCAACGACAATGAATCGACAAAACGGACGGAAACATTCGAAAGAATTAAAATCGCACTTGCCAAGATCTGACCGGTGAGTTTTGGTAGTGCGGAAAGTCCGCGCATATCATCCAATAATCCAAATAAATAAACAACTGCGGCAGCAATAACCAGAGCTCTTGTAAATTTGTCCCCCCACAACCCAAGCACCGATGATAGTATGATCAGGCATAAAATCAGGGCTGTTCCCCCAGCTAACGGTGTCGGAACGGAGTGAATTTTATGAGTAGATTTCCCAGGCTTATCGATCAAACCTAATCTTCGTATCAGGTAAATAGAAAGAGGGGTAAGAATTAAGGAAGTAACAACAGCGAGCAGGCTATAAAAAAAAATATTTGTGGGAAAAGAAAACTCAGTAGTCATAACCCGCTATTGAGATGAATTTTTAAACTTAGGAGTTCAACACAAATCTCACGCAAAATACACCAATTTCAGCCTTCAGTCCAGTAACGTTGTTGAATTCTATCATAACTACCCTTTACGATTTTTGGATGTGTCCAACAAGGATAGCTTTACAAAAATTGCTGTTCAAGATACTTTTATCAGGCGGGAAACAGCTCTATTTTGATTCTTTTATAACTCTCTTGTAAACTGATGAAGTGAAAAATTGAATAGCACTTTGTATGTGCCAGAGCAGATAAATGAATTTCTTCCGGCTGGCACGGTGCGCATCATGCCGGACATGGACATTCGTATCGACAACCAGTTTCAAGTCTGCTAACTGCGCGCGCGCGCAAAAATCCACATCCTCGAAATAAAGGCGGTATTTTTCATTAAAGCCCTTGATTTTGCGGTAGGTATCGCTCTCCATAAGCATAAATATCCCGGCAATCCAATCGGGTTTGACCAATCCCGAAGGTTCTGTGGGAGGAGGAGAATAGCGATTGCCTGGTAATCTGCGAAGGACAATCTCGACAGGCGTGGGG
>JBAVJG010000373.1:0-6774 GCA_049687655.1 Anaerolineales bacterium
CTCGCACCCCTTATTTTCGGGCTTTTCCATTTTAAAAGGTTAACTCCATTTAATCGCCGGCATTAGGAACGATAATCCACATGATCAGGTATGGAACTAAGCCAGGGACACCGCCCGGGATCAATGCAATGACAAACGCCAGGCGGAACCAGAAGGCACTGATACCGAAGAATTCAGCCAGGCCGCCACAGACACCGGCGAAAACTCGGTTGCTGCGGGAGCGCCGCAAGGGGGGACGATTTTGACTCATTTAGCTACCTCCAAATGTATTAAGGTTTCATCTATACATACGACAAGGATGGGAATAAGTTGTTTGCAGATCGCGCTTTTCCCAGATAAGGAAACCATTATTTCAAATATATGCCGTTTGGATCGAGATTATTGCGCAGGATTTGCAATTCCTTATCGGTTACAAGCTCTGTGGTGCGCAATTCGCTGGCAACCTTCAAATCCCAGCCCGTATTTTCTTTTGCCTCTTCTACAGTCTTGTCAGGATGAAGCGCAGTCAAGACCATCTCGCCATTTTCATCAGGTTCCAGCATGCCGATGTCGGTCACCACGGCCAGCATCCCGCCGCCGCGCACGCCGGTGGCCTCGCGTTCACTCCGCCCATCCAGGAACCCCGCTGAAGTCATAAAATCCACTTTTTCGGGGAAACGACGTTTTTGGTGTGGGGTCATGATATAGCAGCGATTCGCCCAGGCTGCGATCTCCTGCGAGCCGCCGGAACCGGGCAATCTTACTTTAGGCTGTGCATAATCGCCTATAACTGTCGCGTTGATATTGCCATATTTATCGATCTGCGCGCCGCCCATAAAACCCACATCCACGTTGCCGCGCTGCAGGTAGTTGGCGAAAATATCGTACATGCTGACCACAGACAGCGCGCCGCTGACCAGCGTCGGGTCGCCGATGGAGAGCGGCAGTCGGGCCGGTTCCGCGCCGATCACTCCTGCTTCGTAGATCATGACCAGGTTGGGGGCATGTGTCCGTTTGGCAAGGTTGCAGGCCAGGTTGGGTTGGCCTACGCCGACGAAGACCACGTCGTCATCGCGCAGCAGGCGGGCTGCATTGATGATCATCAGTTCAGCGGATGAATAGGTTAGGTCCGTCATGTGTTCTCCTCGAAAAAGGATTGGATTAGATTTGCGACTTCACCCGGTCGTTCCAGTGGCAGTAAGTGTGTACAGCTTTCCAGCGCTTCCACCCGCACTCCGGGTTGCTTCCGTTGAACGAGCTTTCCGGTTTGTTCCCAGAAGGTGTCCGTTTCCACGCCACGGACGATGAGCGTTGGCACCTCAAGCTCTGGCAATCCGCGCCAGATGTCCATATCACGCCAGATGCCTGTCAGATAGATACGGATTTCCCATTCCGCGCTGTAGCAGAGCTGGTAACTGCCGCCATCCCTTTGACAGGCGATACCCTCCACATAAGCACGTAAGGAGTCATCCTGCATGTACCTGAATACAGACTTGCGCCGGTAGCCATTGTACAGCCTTTCCAGATCGTCGAACTCACGCCTGCGCTGGCGCGCTCCTGAAATTAGCGGATGACGGCGCCTGCCTGGCTCGAATTTGCGCAACACATTCCAGAATGCGATGAAGTATGGTGGAAATAATACCGGATCTAGCAGGACAATAGCCTTGAAACGCTCCGGTTCGCGCAGCGCAGCCCGTAAGAGGGCGATCCCGCCCATCGAATGCCCGACGCAGGCTAAAGGCCCGCTGTGATGCGCGTCGAGGAAACGTAGAAAGTCATCGCTCAACGGACGCCAGTCTTCGATCTCCTCCGGTTTGCTCTCTGGCCACAACGGACGCTGCACCATCGCGATGACGTGGTAAAAATTAGCCAGGCGCGATAGCATGGGGCGGTAACATTCGGGCGGATAACCGTTGGCGTGCAGGAAAAGAAGTTCCTCGCCAACACCGCCAATTTCAAGTAGTGGAATGCTCATAAAATCCACAAAGGACACAAAGTTCACGAAGGAGAAGTTGGCGTTCTTCGTGAACTTCGTGGTTTAATACGCTCCGTAATTGATGGCTTCGCTCATCCTTGGCTTTACCTGCAATCTTTCATGCACCTCCGCGCCCAGCTTACCCCAGTATTCGTCCCGGTTCTTCACGCCAAAGACCCATTCATCCAGCCAGGCATTTACACTTTCCAGTGAAGAACTGACTTTATCCCACGCCAGGTAAAACTCGTTGTCGCGGTCATAATAGCCCTGCGCGTAAGACGGGTGACAGGCGTACGGCACATGACACACGGCATGCACAATGTTCGCGGGAATCATGGTGCGGTTCGGGTCGGAGCGGATGACGGCTTCGTCAACGATTTCTTCAGCGGTCAGGATGACCTTTTTGGCGGCAAAGGCAGCTTCCTTCTGCTCGCCAATGATGCCCCACAGATGCGCATTGCCGTTGGCGTCCGCGCGCTGCACGTGGACGATGGCCACATCCGGATTGAGCGCCGGGACAACGATAACATCTTTGCCACCGTAGGGATCAGGGATGCGCTTGATGAGCGGATTGGCCTCTTCGAGGTCGGTTGCAGCGGTCTGGTTCATTGGTAGGAAGGGCAGACCGGAGGCGCCCGCCTGCAAGCGGGTGATCATGCCGAAGTGGGAATACTCTTCCCATTCCAACTCACCGCGTTCGACCGCGCCCCGCACGATGCGCAATGACCCGACACCAGGATTGCCCATATAAGACCAGATAACTTTACGCGCACAGCCCGCCGCAACCATCTGGTCATAGATCAGGTCCGGGGTGGCGCGTGCAAGGGCAAGCTCTCGTACCCCCTGGCGGATGATCTCGTGTCCCGCGGCAAAAGGGATCAGGTGGGTGAATCCCGACGCGTAGAGCGTGTCCCCATCCTGCACATATTTGGATATCGCTTCTGATAGAGAGATGAGTTTGGTCATTATTTTCTCTTTGCCTTTTTATCTTTTTCTTCTTTTCGGTTTTTTGCGTTTTCACGCATTTTTCGAAGAAAACTGAATCGACCCGCCGGGGGAAGGGGCGCTGCACGACGACGTAATAAAAACCCGAGCCCCATGAGAACCATCCCAACGAACAGCCAGTCGAATTCGGGCATCCTTGCAAAATCGGAGGCCAGGAAGAAGATCAACGAAAATATGCCGAGGAGAATCAGGAAAGTGCCAATACGCGGGACAAACTCGCGTTGCGGTGTTGGATCCTCTTCGCGCATTTAATCAACCCTTCTTGCGGAAAGGAATGTCCGCTTGAATGGATAGAAAACCGGCTCGCCCGGCATGATGACTTTTAGTTCACCCCGAATTGCTTCGATGAAAGCTTCCTTCAAATCTCCCAGCCGCTCGAAATACGGTAACAACACCGTTCCGGAGATCCAGTCCACAATTGCATCAGTGTTTTCAAGGACATGCGGATATACTTTCTCAAAAACGATGATATCCTCCGCTTCTTCCCGGAATAACAGTTCTGCATACGCTTCGATGGGCAGCACCGGCGCCTGACGTTTCCACCCATTCAGTTGGCTGAGGTAGGGTTCTCGCACAGCCACCCGGTTGATGGTTCGGTATGCATCTGAATTGTGATTAGACGGCACTTGCACGGCAAGCTGCCCGCCCGAGTTCAAGCAATGGAACAGGCGCGGTATAAGTTTTTCATGGTTATCGGACCAATGCAGTGCCGCGTTTGAAATGACCAAATCCCACTTGCCTTCCAGTGCGGCCTGGTTTCCCAGTTCAAACCGCAGACCGGGGCGGGCATATTCCTCTGTACGCTCTAACATTTGTGGGGAAGAATCTATCCCTAACACTTTACTATCCGGCAAAGAGTCTGCCAGACGGCGGGTCAGTTTGCCAGTACCGCAGCCCAGGTCGACAACCTGTAAATTTGGGCGGACGTCTACCAGTTCGAGCAGATCGTCGAAGGGCGCGCTGCGCTGGCTTTGGAATTGATGATATTTGTCGGGGTTCCAGGGCATGGGTGTATTTTACCTTCTTTGGCCCCCTTCCACCGCCTTTCCCCAAATCAAAATCGGATTTACCCTGATGGGTGTTCCGTGAGGGGAAGGAGCCAAAACCTCTCCCCCAAATTCCATGCTCCTGCGCCACTTTGTCTCTACGCTTATTGTCGAGACGCACTTTGCGGGGTTTGGAATTTGGGGGAGGCTTCTCTTTACTTAATCAACGTCCTGATCTGCTCGTGCATGTACAACTGCACGTAATACAATCCGCCACCGTTCTTGCCGCTGGCGCCGGAGCCTTTCCAGCCGCCAAAGGGTTGGAAGCCGGGCCACGCGCCGGTTGTTGCGCCTTGCGGACGGTTGGCGTAAGTCACACCGGCCTCGATATTGTCGAAGAACCAATCCACTTCTTCTTCGGAACCATAGAAACCAGCCGTCAGGCCGTAGTTAACGCTGTTGGCGATCTTCATGGCTTCATCCATGCTCTGCACCTTGCCGATGGTGGTGATGGGCAGGAACATTTCATATTGCCACAGGCGATGGTCGAAAGGCAGGTCGGTGACGAAAGTCGGTTCACAGTAGTAGCCCTTATCGAACATGCCACCGGTCTTGACCTTGCCGCCGGTCAGGAACTTTCCACCTGCCTGGTCGATCTCTTCGGTGAAGTTTTTGAAATCGTTGTAGGAAGACTGGTTGATGACCGGCCCCAAATAGACTTGTTTATCAGTCGGGTCGCCGATGACCAGTTTGTCGGTCATCTCTTTCAGGCGGGAAACCAGTTCATCGTAAACCGGTTCTTCAGCGATAACGCGCGAGGCCGCCGAGCATTTCTGTCCCTGCAGGCCAAAAGCCGAGCGGACAATACCCGTTGCCGCGCGTTCCAGATCTGCGTGGCGGGAGACAATGGCCGGATTCTTGCCGCCTAATTCCAGAATAACGGGGCGCACGTAGTTGCGCTCCGCGAAGTCGCGGTAGAGTTTCATACCCACATCGAACGAGCCGGTGAAGGTTGCGCCATCCACGTCGGGGTTATCGACCAGTGCCTGCCCGAGCGTGGAGCCCGGACCGGTCACATAGTTGAACACACCCTCAGGGATGCCGGCGTCACGCAAGCACTCGGCATACAGACGCACGATCCAGGCTGTATCGGTGGCGGGTTTGATGACCACTGTGTTGCCAGCCACCAGGCATGCGCCGGTCGGGCCTCCGGTCAGCGCGAAGGGAAAGTTGAAAGGGGAAATGACCAGCCAAACACCGTAGGGCCGCAACACCGAGACGTTCCGGGCTTCATACCCTACCAACGGGTCTTTCCCCATCTCCTTGATGAAGCCGCCATTCTCTTCCATCATGAGCGCGGAGTAGTACATCAGGTCGGCGGTTTCCTGCACATCTCCGAGCGACTCCATGCGGTTCTTGCCGACTTCGAGCGCCATGGCAGCGCCCAGTTCGAAGATGCGTTCTTCGATAATGGAAGCAGCCTTACGGACCAGTTTGACGCGTTCCTGCCAGGGGGTGCGACTCCATTTTGGGAAGGCGGCTCGTGCTGCGTCGATGGCATCCCCCGCATGTTTGGCGTCCCCTTTCTGCATGACCGCCAGCTTCCAGTCTGTATTCACAGGAGAATAGTCTTCGAATTTTTCGTCAGCGAATACATCCCTCCCGTTAATGATCATGCCATATTCTTTTCCCAGATTTTTCTTGAGCGTTTCCACGGCATTGTCGAAGCCCGTGTGCAACTCGTCTGGCGGGTTGAACATGGTCGCGTACGTCAGTTTGAAGTCAGCCATATATGCCTCCATTTTTTGTGTGATAGTTGGATACTTATTTGTTCTGTCCGAACACTCAAAGTATAGCGCATCCAATCGGGCGAGTCAAAATACGGACGTAATAAAATCTTAATAAGTAATGTCATAAATATTTAGTAGAATGATTTAAGAAGAACGAGAAAAGGAGAGCTATGAGACTACGATCAATCTTAACATTCAGCCATTCGGCCCTGCTCAGGGCAAGCCTGCTGGCCGTTATTTTGTTAGTTGGTTGTGCCCCGGCCACTGCGCCCGAATCCGCGCAGCCTGAAGCGCCTGCACAACCGGCACCAGTGGAAAACGAACCCCTGATCCAACCCATACCAACGGCTACAGCGAACCAGCCCGAGACGACTCCGACTGATGCGTCTGCTGCAGAAGTTCCCCCCACTGTAGCACCGACCGAAGTTCCGCAGGTCGCAGCTACTTCTCGCGGTCCTAATCTGGAAGCAACTGACCCGACAATGGTCAGCCTGAATTCAGGTGAATTGCAGTTTGTTGAATTTTTCCGCTTCACTTGAAGTACTTGCCGCGCAATGGCGCCCATGGTGCATGGGCTCGAAGCAAAATATTTTGGCAAGATCAAATTCACATATCTGGATGCGGACGATTCCCGTACGAGGGATTTCCAGCGTGCTCTGGGCTTTGTATACCAGCCCGAAGTCTATCTTCTGGATGGAAACGGAACCTTGTTGAAGAAGTGGGTTGGGTTTACAGCGCAGGAAGATTTCGAAACGGTATTTGCGGAGTACGTACAGTAATAGGATCTATTTACCTCGCAAAAGGTTACCGACAACAAGGGCGCCGTGCAACTGCACGGCGCCCTTGTTGTCGGTTTATTTATTGTGTAAATACTGCTGGTCTTATTCGCCAGAAACCGTCCACAAATCTTCAGACTCTAAAAATACTTCTACCACGCTTGAGTCGAAATGTGTCCCTGCCATGGATTTGATGTATTTTAGCGCTTCACTTTTCGACCAGGCCGGGCGATAGGGGCGGTCGGAGGTGAGCGCGTCCCACA
>JBAVJG010000374.1:0-4623 GCA_049687655.1 Anaerolineales bacterium
CTACGAGGGGAGGAGGTTGCGGACGAATCTACCCCGCCCGGGGATGATTACCTGTCCGAACTGACGGTCTCATGGGAAGCTGCTACAAAATCGGTCGAGAAGGTTGGGGTGCGGCACGTTGTGTGTCGTTCTGCCGTTGTGCTGGCCAAGGATGCCATCTTGCTATGGTTGATGGCACTCCCCGTACGTTTGTTTGTTGGGGGTCCGATTGGGCGTGGGGATCAGGCTCTACCCTGGATCCATATCGCCGATTATATTGGTGCAATTCGCTTCCTGATGGATAACCCAGATGCAAAAGGTCCATTTAATCTGATTGCGCCACAAACTACCACAAACGCCGAATTCATGCGTACTCTGGCAAAGGTTTTGCATCGGCCGTATTGGTTCAAAACCCCGGCATTTTTGATGCGCCTGGTGTTGGGAGAAATGAGCGTCCTGGTTACCGAAGGCCGTTTTTCAAAGCCAGAACGTTTGTTCGAAGTAGGGTATAATATGCGCTACACAAAGTTAGAAGAAGCTCTTAGAGACATCTTCAAAGAATAGTTTTTTAGATTTCCGTGGTGAATACCCGGATATTCACGGCAAAAAATATTTACCAATAAACATTTGAAAGGATGAAAAATGCACCCTCGTATTTTTCTTGTACCGCTCGTCTTAATGTTAGCAGCTCTGGGTTGTGCTTCCCCGTTCTCGCTGGTTTCGTCAGATACTGTTCCTGATCAGGGACAAGCCATTCCGGCTTTGCCATCAGTGACGCCGTTTATCTCTGATTCCTATCCCACTGCGGGAGCAGATTCGATTTCACCCAATCAGGTTATCGGTGGAATCGATGTGAGTGTGGAGCGCGCCTGGCAGGAAGGCAAGCAAGTGTATGCAGATGTGTGTTTTACCATGCCGGATGCTTCTGATTGGACAATCTGGAAAGCGAGTTTGAAGTATGCAGATACAGTTGTTCAAGAATATGGCGGGACATTGGTCAGTTTGCAAGAGCCCGGTGTAGATGGTCAACCAGGACAGCGATGTGATACCCTGGAATTCTATGTACCGCCCGATGCAGATTTATCCACTGTTCTCATCAGTATTGAATCTCTTGCGGCGTATCCGCGAGAGGGAGAGTACTGTACGATTTATATGCCGAAAATACAACAAACGCTCAATGACCGTGGCATTGCGATTACGTTGGAATGTAACGAGGCCAATGGTGCTGCAACGATGCAGATTACCGGCAAGCCGGGGACGATGAGTCAGGAAGAAGCCGAACAAATTGTATATAGCGATGAATTTTTCACCGTCAAAGGTCCCTGGGAGTTTACCTTCAATCTTGTCCAATAGGTTTGGATATATTTTCGAGCCTCTCCGCTCAATTGGGTAACACTTGAAGCTGTTGTATAATATCCCTTATGTCTGATAGCGAGACACGCGAATTCCGACCTGAGTTATTATCCCGCCGCGGTGAATGGACGGCCTGGGCACTGGCGCTGGCTGCAGGTATCGGTATGTGGTTCCTGCAGCGCAGCGGATATATCCCTGCCTGGGCCTGGATTTTCTGGGTTTTCCTGCTCTTTTCAGGTGTGAGTATTTCGCTTGGGAACTGGCTAGATCGGAATTCTGTCATCTGGCTGGAGGCGGACGGAATCCGCTTTGAGAATGGACTTCGCCGAGTGCGGTTGCGCTGGCCCGAGGTCCAGAAAGTGGCGGTGTTACCGTCCCGCTGGGGCAAGTCGGTGCAGGTTATCGGAGAAAAATCCCATTTTAGCTTCAAGACATTGGGTGAAGTCCAATTCCAGGGTGAAATACGCGGGCGCACAGGTTTTCCCGAGGGTCAGAAAATCCTGGATGTTATTTTGCGTGAAACCGGATTATTTTTAGTTGAGGAGTCGAATAACGCGTATTATTATGCGCGGGGCTGAACAACGTTTTACGTTTCGATCAACGCATCACGCAAACGTAAAACGTGATGCGTATTTTTTTGCGGGAGGTTGCCATGAACATAGATGAACAGGTTGAACTTTTGATGCAGGGCACCGAGTATGGCGATGAAGAGTTGAAAAAGGCCATGACGAAGGGACTGCGCGAGCGGCTGATCGAGGCCCAAAAGGAAGGGCGTCCGCTGCGCGTGTATTGTGGTTTTGACCCTACCCACGTGGACCTGCACTTGGGGCATACTATCCCGATGCGGAAGATGCGACAGTTCCAGGATTTAGGGCATGAGGTGACCTTCCTGATTGGGAGCTATACCGCGCTGGTGGGGGATCCCTCAGACAAGAACAAAGCGCGTCCAATCCTGACCGAGGAGCAGGTCACCGAAAACGCAAAGACCTACACCGACCAGGCCTTTCGCGTGCTTGATCCCGAGAAGACCAAGGTCCGCTATAATGGTGAATGGCTGTCCGAGCTGTCGCTGGTGGATTTGATCCGCCTGGGGCAGAATTTTACCGTTCAGCAATTCCTGGCACGCGAGAATTTTTCCAAAAGGCTCGAGAGTGGCGAACCGATCTATTTGCACGAGACTTTTTATGCGTTAATGCAAGGATATGATGCAGTTGCACAGGAAACCGATGTACAAATCGGCGGCACGGACCAGTTGTTCAATATCATCGTTGCTGGGCGGAAGCTGCAAGAAGCTCTTGGACAAAAGCCTCTGGTGGGTGTGATCTGCGGTATCTTGCCTGGTACTGATGGTACACAGCGCATGTCTAAATCGACGGGGAACATTGTTCCGATTAATAGTGGCGCAGAAGATATGTACGGTAAAGTCATGAGCGTGCCAGATTTTGCTATGGGCACTTACTCGCGCCTGGTATCGCGCTGGACCCCGGCAGAAATCGATGAAATCGAAAACGCAGTGGAGGCGGGCACGCTGCATCCACGAGATGCCAAGATGAAGTTGGCACGTGAAATCGTCAGTATCTTTTACAGCGATGAAGAAGCGCAGGCTGCAGAAGAGGCCTTTGTGCGCCTGTTCCAGCAGAAGAAGACCCCGGATGAAATGCCGGAGTATGAACTTTCCGACGAGGTTACCGTGTTGGATGTTTTAACGGGAGCAGGCCTGGTATCCAGTAAGAGCGAAGCGCGTCGTATGATCGATCAGAAGGGGGTTCGCTTGGATGGTGAAACCCTGGAACGCGGTGATGAAGTTTTCCCACATCCCGGTGTTTTGCAAGTGGGGAAGCGGCGTTTTGTTCGTGTAAAATGACTGCAATATAAAAATCAGGCGGAGTTACTCCGCCTGATTTTTATATTGGTCTTCCTCGATCATCTCTAAAAATTTTTCAACAATGTCTGGGTCGAGTTCGATCCCGGCTGCGTTCTTCAGATACTCGAACACTTTCTCCTCTGACCAGGCCTCACGATAAACTCGTTTATTGAGGAGCGCATCCCAGATGTCAATTACTGCGAAAATTCGGGCAGCCAGAGGGATATTTTCGCCTTTCAAACCGCGCGGATAACCACTGCCATCCCAGCGCTCGTGATGGGCGTAGGGGATGTCCAATGCCGGGCGAAGAAATGGAATGGGGTGTATCAGATCATATGCGTATTGCGGATGTTGCTGCATGATTTCCCACTCTTGCTCAGTAAGCGGTCCAGGTTTATGCAAGATATGATCGGGGATGCCCATTTTACCGATATCATGAAGCAATGTACCACGCATGATATTGGTTAGTTCTTCACCTTCAATGCCAATACGGCGCGCAAGCTCAATGGTCATTTCGCCGACACGATCTGTATGTCCCTGGGTTTCCTTGTCGCGTAATTCCAGTGCTCTTCCCCACCCTGCGAGAGTGGTATCGTAAGCCAGGATGAGTTCCTGATTACTGCGTTGCAAGTTTATAAACATTTGTACATTGTCAATTGCAATTGCCGCCTGACCGGCCAGTGTATGCAGAAAGTTGTGCCAATCAGGATCAGGATAACTTTCTTCACAAGTATAGAGTTCCATAACTCCTTTGATTTGTCCCTTTGCAATAAGTGGAACTCCGAAATAGCTTCTAAAATTCTCATCACTGGTATAGCCACCTGGTATGAACTCAGTTGTGCTATTAAGATCAGCGATATGTACTAGCTTTCTTTGCAATACAACACGGCCCGCCAAACCCTCCCCGATACGAATGTGTGAAGTAGTAGTGAAATTGTGATTTCTGTTAAACCCAGTATTTGTATATAGCGAGAGCGACTTGAGATCTGAGTTGTATAGCAGGATAGCAGCGGCGTCAGCATTCAGTTCTTTGGCTGCATACCCGATTAGAAGGTTCAATGTAACACGAAGGTCAAAACTCGAGGAAATGGCGCTGTCGATATCCCGTAAGACAGTAAGTTGGCGGATTTGTGTTTCCCCACGTTCGTACAAACGAGCATTTTCAATCGCAACCGCGGCCTGATGAGCAAATGTCATGGCGAGGTTGGCATCGTGCTCGCTATAGGCTTCAACTTTCTGGCTGTCGATAGTGATATAGCCGATGATGACACCCCGTGCTATCAACGGAACGCCTATCCAACCATGTACCTGATCTGTTATCCATTTCTTGAAACGCGAATCGTTTTGGGCATCTTTGAGTATAAGCGGCAGTCTGGTCCGTGATATTTCCTGCAGCAATATATCGCTTGCTGGAAATATCCTGTCGA
>JBAVJG010000375.1:0-2036 GCA_049687655.1 Anaerolineales bacterium
CGACCGCATTGGCATTGACCTCGTTAACCCAGGCGAGCAGTCCGCGCCCGGCGATGATGACCAGCATCAAGCGCAGCCAACCGGTCACTTGTGCAAGCGTTTGTCCCTGGAGAAAGACACCCTCCACGGTGCTGCTCAGGAGCCAGGCCTGCCAGATGGTCAGGAATCCGGCCAGAAGTCCTGAGAGAACCGTGATGGTCAGGTTGAAGCGTGTATCGCGCGCGAGATGCAGGAGTCGAGTGTGCATAAAAATAGACCGGGAACGAGTCCTGGCCTATTATAGCGGGTTCCAGCACACAGACCCTAAAGGTTTCTCGCAAGTCACCCGCTACTTTGTTGCGGTACCGAACCTGACGATGAAAATTCGCCTCGGTGTGCGGAAACCTTTAGGGTCTTAGCCAGACCAGATAGTCCGCACTGCTCCATTCTGCCAAAACGGATAGATCGTCCGGATCGGCGGTTGTGTACTGATGTTCGCTCGCGCCATTTATATACACGCTCGAAGCCAGGATCGGCTGTCCGTTCAGACGGCGAGTGGGCACCAGCCAGGTATTGTTCTCAATACGCGTGACGGGTTCGTTGGTGGCGACGTCGAAGATTTGCGTCCAGGCGCTGCCATCTGTCTGGCTCCAGCCTTGCAGAAACAGGTATCGGCCATCATAGGAGATGGAGATATCGCTGGCTTCGGTATCGTAGCGAGCCAGGCGGCTGCCATCCTCAGCGCGGACGGCTTGCAAGCCAAGCGGATATTCTATGATCTGCCATTCATCGTTTTTGTCTTGACTCAAATCGTTATGTTGACCAACGACATACAGGGTCTCCCCATCCGGTGAGATAGCGACGTGTTTGGTGGTCCCCTCGGCTACTTTGGCGTGTGCAACACTAGCGGTCAGCGAGAGCAGCTGATCTATCCAGGAGAGTTGGGATTTGATTTCCATCGACCCAATTTCTTGCGCATTGAAGTCAACGGTCGTCAGTTTGTCTTCATCCGCGTGGGCAACATACAGAACGTCGCGTTCAGGAGCAAATTTCAGGCCAGGGAAAAGGTAGATGGCCTGGCCGGGTTGGGTGGAGTCAACCGGTTCATCGCTGGTTTCA
The DNA here is from genome assembly GCA_049687655.1 of Anaerolineales bacterium. GTDB lineage: Bacteria > Chloroflexota > Anaerolineae > Anaerolineales > Villigracilaceae > JAABUE01. Next base: position 1,099 of record JBAVJG010000375.1, read on the forward strand.
TTTTTTGGAAGGATGCCATGCCGTACGCCTTGCAGGTCCGCATTCCATAGCACGCTCAAATCTGTGCTGTCAAGCAATTCAACCTGGGGAGGGTCGGGATTCATCTGGTTGACCGAGGAAGGATTTACAGTTTTATACCCATAAACCATCAACCCGCTGCCATCGGATGTAAACTTCATTTTGTTGACGAGAAAGCCCATCTCTGTTTGGAGCGTGGCAAATTCTGACTTAATGGGTGGTTCAGCCACATTGAGAACGAGTATCTGGCTGTCTACATTTCCATAGGCAATCACCAGGCGTTCCCCATCGGGACTAAAGCCCATTGCACTGACATAGGCGTTCAGGTGTAATTCCTGAAAATGATCTTCCCAGGTCTCAAGGTCGATCAAGTGCAGGTTGCCGCCATTTGGACCCTGTTCGGATATATACCCGACGACAGCTAACCTACGCTGATCTGGGGAGAAAGCGTATGAATATGACAGACCCAGGGAAATTGGCTCATAGTTCGATAAAGCCTGACCGCTGGCCGGGTCAATCGGGACAAGCAGGTGACCTTCCGAGTTGCCTTTCCATACCACAGCAGGAACACTAGATTCAAGATCGTCTGCTGATACAGTTCCTGTAAGGGGATGATCATGAGCTGGATACACCCTAACCATGAACCGCAATTCGTGATTACCAGTTTTTCCGATCACCTCCCAACAACCCTCACTTGGAAATTCCAGACCGCTAGCTTGGTATCCTGTTTTACCGTACCCAGTAGGGACGGTGGATTGCATAGGAGGTGCCACAGCGTCGAGGCGTTGGCCCTCGATGCTCAAATTTCCTTCTACAGAACGATACCAGAGCACCTTCAAGCCCAATGGCCCAGCGTACCATTTCCCCTGATAGGCTTGAGATAATCCAGCCCATAAACCGTCATCACCATACCAGGTATC
>JBAVJG010000376.1:0-2101 GCA_049687655.1 Anaerolineales bacterium
GGGCAGGGCGCGCTCGTCACCTAATTGCCCCAGCGAACGGATAGCCTGCTTTTGGACTTCCCGCTCCGGGTCGTCAAGCATGTCCAATATGACGGGAACGATGCGCTGATCGCCGCTGAGCGTCAGCCCGGAGATGGCGTGCTGTCGCAGCCAGGTTTCGGGATGGTGTAGTGCATCGGCCAAGATTTTCAGCCCGACCGGGCCAAACCCGGCCAGGGATTCAGCAGCTGCCGCTCCCACTTCAAAGTGGGTGTCGTAGAGCGCCATCTCCAGCGGCTTGATGGCGCGCGTGTCCCCAATGCTCCCCAGCAGTTTGGCGGCAAAGCGGCGGACAGCCATTTCACTGTCGGTTAAAGCTTCCAGCAGCACATCGACGGCCATCGTTCCCATGCCGGCAATAGCATCCAGCAGAACTTCAGCGGCCTGTTCGCGCTCGTACCACCAGAACGGGTCGCGCAAGGCCAGCATCAGGTAGGGGATGGCTTTTGGATGTTTGGTCTCTCCAAGCGCACAAGCAGCCGCCTGTCGGGCTTCGATCTCGAGGTCTTCGAGCAGCAGGTCGGCCATGTTGTCGAAGGTATCCGGGAGCTTGAACTTCCCGATTGCCTGGACCGCTTCGATGCGCACTTCAAGCTCGTCATCTTTCAAAGCCCTGAGCAGCGGTTGGATTGCTTCCTGTGCCCCGATCTCTCCCAGTGCCCTGGCTGCCCGTGCCCGGACTGTGTAGAACTCACCTCCCAGCGCACCAAGAAGTGCCGGAGTGGCTTTCGGGTCTTTGGTGTGTGCCAGCACATCGGCGATTCGTCCGCGGATGAGCGGATGGTCGTTGAGCAGGGAATGGGTCAGTGTTGGTGTGACGGCAACCCCCATTTTGACCAGCACATTCTGATATAGCGGGAGCAGGCTCTGGTCTGTTGTCTGAAGCGCTTCGATCAAGGCGGGAGCTGCTTCCGCGCCCAAACGCAAGAGTTCTACCTCAGCACGGTCTCGTTTGGAGGCGTTCTTTAGATGTTTGACCAGTTTGCGCGCTTCACCGTGTTTGGAGCCAGTCAGCCAGTTCATCATAATATTTCTCTGCGGGTATTTTACAATACTTTGCGTCGTGCTGCGCATGTATTCGATTTGTAACCACGAATTATGAGGGCAATTTGCCAACTATATATTCAGGAGAGCATGCAAGCAGCAGTAAACCTCTCAAAATGTGTCAAGTTTGAGATTTTGAGGTGCCTTCCAATGGAAATCTTACAAAAAAGGTATAAATATCGGATATAATCTCGTTGATCGGGATAATCCCGCTGAATGGGATAGAATCCCGAATAGATATAATATTCAAGCTGGAAAGCTGTCAGCAATTCCCCGCCGGGGCAACTTCCCGGCTGTTTTTTTGTAATCACGATGATTGGGAGTTAGTATGAAGAAAGAAGAACAAGTCGATTTATATTATCAAATGGTTCTCATCCGACGGATGGAAGAGAAAGCCATGGAGCTATACCAGAAAGGTAAAATCGGTGGTTTTTTACATTTATATATTGGACAGGAGGCCGTTTCGACTGGTCTGGTTGCCGCCCGCAAACCGCAGGATCGGGTGATCACAGCGTACCGCGACCATGGGGTAGCGCTCAATTGTGGAATTCCCGCAAATGAGGTTATGGCAGAGTTGTTGGGCAAGGCCACGGGTGTTTCGAAGGGGAAAGGTGGCTCGATGCACATGGCTGACCCGGACAAAAACATGTGGGGCGGACATGCTATCGTGGGTGGGCACTTACCGATCGCGGCAGGATTGGCGCTGGGTGACCAGTATGCGGGAAACGACAACATCACGATCTGTATGTTTGGTGATGGTGCCACCAACATTGGTTTTTTCCACGAGGCGATGAATCTGAGTAAGGTCTGGAAACTACCGGTTCTGTGGGTCTGTGAGAACAACAAGTACGGTATGGGCACTTCCGTGGAACGTGCTTCAGCGGTTTCGGAGATCCGTCAGAAGGCGGAGGGATATCTGATCCCGAACGAGCGCATCGAGGGCATGGATGTGATGGAGGTCTACGAGAAAGCTCAACAGGCGATTGAGAAGGTGCGCTCCGGGGAAGGTCCCTATCCT
>JBAVJG010000377.1:0-3737 GCA_049687655.1 Anaerolineales bacterium
CCGCCGATCATGATCTTGACCTTGTCACGCACCCCCGCCTCTTCCAAGGCCTTGACGGTATGTTCCATAGAACGCATGGTGGTAGTCAAAAGCGCCGACATGCCCAGCACGTCCGGTTCGAACTCCTTGACGGCCTCAACGAAGGCGTCCGGTTCGATGTCCTTACCCAGGTCCTTGACCTCGAAACCGGCGCCTTCGCACATCATGGCCACCAGGTTCTTGCCGATGTCATGCAGGTCGCCTTTGACGGTTCCCAGCAGGACTTTGCCGGTCATCTTCGAACCGGCTGCAGCCAGCAGGGGTTTGACGAGCTCCATGGAAGCCTGCATAGCGCGAGCTGAGCGCAGCACTTCGGGGACGAACATGTTGCCGGCTTTGAACTCGACGCCGACGTGGTCCATACCGGGCATCAGACCCTGGTCGAGGATCTGCTTGGCATTCAGTCCCTCGTCGAGGGCATCCTGGGTCAGATCTTTGATATCCTCCAGGTTGCCTTCGATGACTGCGGTAGATAGTTCTGATAAGATTTCGCTCATGGTACATCCTCCATTCTACGATTGGTTAGGTGCGATATTATTTTGCGCGTTCTTCAGCCTTTTGGATAATCTTATCTAGGGCTTCAGAAATGCCATCAGACAAAGCTTCTGCCTGGTGTGACTCAAGTATTTGTTGGACTTTTGCAATTGTTTTATCTCCCATACTCCGTTGACCTGCGCTTTCCCACTCTTCTCGAGAAGTGCGGTCGAATAGTTTCGGGACCCAATTTTCCTTGAAATGTTTATACGTGTGAGCATGTTCCAGGAAGTGACCTCCCGGACCAACCTGGTCGATAACATCCAGTGCGATCGTGTCCGTATTGATCTCGACGCCTCCAAGGAAACGTTTTACCAATCCTGCTACCTCGTCCATGGCAACGATCTGCTCGTAAGAGGCTGTCATCCCAGATTCAATATAACCCACGTCGTGGATCAGATTGCCACCGCCCAGAGCGGTGATCATCATCCAGAGGGCGCCCTCTGCTGCGGCTTGCTGGTCGAAGACTTTCGCGTCACTGCAGCCTGAGAAGGCGAATATGGGGATGCCATAAAAATGACACATCTCAGCGAAGGCGGTGTTCCCTAGCATGAACTCCGGCGCAGCATAGGAGATCAGGCCCTGACTCATATCCATGAACAGGATGCCGCCAGCACCAATCATGGGCGCGCCCTCGCGAATCAACTGGGTGATCAACAACCCGCTGAGTTGCTCGGCGTTAGCTTGTACCAGCGCCCCCGCGATCGTGACTGGCGCTGTGGCTCCGACCATCATCCCCGGTGTGTAGACCACTGGCAGGCCTTTTTCTGCCATGAAGAGCAGCTTTTCACAACTTTCCTGGGCATGGGTAAGGGGGGAGATGGGCTCACTATAGAGCGCCATAAAAGGATTGCGTCGCAGCGCTTCAGCACCGCCAGCAACAGCTTCAGCCATCTCCACGATGTCTTCCAGGTTAGCTTGATCCCAGGCCGTGTAGATGATCGGTTTGGTTGTGTTGTGGACCATCTCACGGAAGTGATACAGGTCCGAAATCGTATCGGTGACGTCTGATGCAATGCCCATGCACATCAAGAAATCAATATGTTCTAAGGCATCCACCAGTTTGGCTACGTTGGCGATATCCTGGAGCACGGCCAGGCGTCGTTCTCCGCTATAGGCGTCGATGACAAAAGGTGTGTCAGAACCGGTGCCATAGTACCCTTTGTGCCCTTCCAACTCCATAGCCGGGTTGCCGTCCCGGTCACAGAGCACGACCCGACTGGGTGCGGCGCGGATGGCCCACTCGATCAGATTGGGCGGGATACGCACGCGTTCACCATCCAGCCAACAGCCGGCTTTCTTGAGCAGATCGCGCACTTCTGGAACCAGCACATCTACCCCGGTTCTGCGCAGCAGTTCGAGGGTCGCGCTGTGAATCGCCTCTTTTTGGGACTCGCTCAACAGACGCAATCCGGGTGTGATTTGGGCTTCAAAATTACTATTGATCATCATCATCTCCTTGATTTATTCCCAATGCTGTTGCATTGTTTCCAATTCCTTCAAAACATCCTGAGGCAGTGACTTGGGTCGATGCTCCATCAATGCTGCCGTTTTTTCTTGCAATCTTTGCTCGAATTTCTTGCCACCTTGTTCCAACCAGACATCGTTGATGGTGCGGTCGAAGAGGTCCGAATACCAGATTTCTTTGAAATGCTCCATGGTGTGATCTTCGTGCAGATAATGCCCACCGGGGCCAATTTTGTCGATCAGATCAATTGCCAGGCTTTCATCATCCACGCGGATGCCGTGCATGTATTGATTGACCATATACAGGATTTCGTTGATCAAGACCATAAAAGCCGGGGAAGCCAACGAGCCATGGTCGAGCCAGCTGCCGGCATCGTGCACCAGGTTGGCACCGATTAATGCGGCTGATAGCAGGGAAAAAGCCGCTTCCACGCCTGCTTGCGTATCGGGGAACTTTGCATCGGTCGCCCCTGCCGTGCCGAAGAAAGGTAGTTGATAGAACTGAGCCATCTGTGACATAGCTGCCTTCATCAGGCTGATTTCCGGAGCGCCATACGAGAAGATGGTCGTCCGCATATCCATGACGGTGGTGAAAGCGCCATAGATGAAGGGAGCCCCAGGCCTTACCAGTTGGGCCAGGACCAATCCACTGAGCGATTCGGCGCTGCCCTGGACGATCTCCCCCGCAAAGGTTGCCGGCCCGGTGCTGCCAAATTGAGGGGCTGGGAAGTTGATCTGGGGAATATTGTTTTCAGCGCAGAAAATTATTTTCTCTACGGCGGGGTCATAGTAGAGCAAAGGCGATATCGGCTCGGAGTATTGCACAACTGTGGGCGCCTGGTCGAAGCGTTCTTTGCTCCCAGCAATCAATAAAGCCATTTCATAAATATCTTTCAGGCTGTTACCATCCTTGCAGCAGAAAACCAGCGGCTTTTCTGTATATTTGAAGACCTGCTTGGCAATTACCCGGTCGGCGATATCGGGATCGACATCGTCTGCCATGCCGATGGTCATCACCCAGGAATAATTGGGTAGGGCATCTGCCAGAGTAGCGGTCACCCGGCAATCGTCACTGACGAATCGCCTGCGTTCGTTTGTCAGCGGGTCCAGGTAATCGACGCAATCCAGGCTGGGGCCGAACCAGGATTTATCCCCCTCGATGTAAACCTTGCGCTGACCATCCCGATTTCCCAGCACAATCCTCTTAGGGGTCTTGTGTAGAGCATCCTCGACCAGCCAGGAAGGAATACGCACACGCTCGCCATGGATACGAGCGCCAGCGCCGTGTAGGAATTCCAGAGCGCGAGGATGAGAAACCTGCACACCGGTGCGTTCCAGCACCTCCAGCGTGGCCTGGTGAATCTGTTGGATTTGGTAATCGTTGATTACTTTTAGTTGGGGACGAAATTTTATTTCTGGTGTGAACATAGCCTCTCCCTTCATTGAATGTGTTTGTTTGGTATGGATGAGCGCCTTGTTTATCAGTATAAGGAAAAGATGACGAAGGTCAAGTTTTTGTCCCCAAATCAGCATCACCGGCAATTTTCCCGGGATAGGATACATCTCTCAGACTTAGGAATGATCCGCTCCCAAAAAGCATACAAACAGCCAGGGTACTGAACGGTATCCTGGCTGTTTGTGTCAATCAAATAGGCAATTTATTTGAAGGCCCACAAATGTTTGGGCCTGTGGTAATG